>JASHPM010000071.1 GCA_030038115.1 Acidobacteriaceae bacterium
CTCGCTACCGGAGCCGCCTGGTACTACTCCTCTGGCGGCCAGGCAGAATGGCGTTACCTCAATCGCATGCCCGAACACGCTTCCGATGTGCTCCTGGGCGACTTTGACGGAGATGGCCGCACCGACGTCATCGCCCTTCACGGTTCCAAAGGCGGCAATATCGATGTCTCCTGGGCAGGCGTCTCCGCGTGGCAGACCATCAACGTGACCGCCTGGCCCCTGTCCGATCTGGCAGTGGGCGATTTTGATGGCGACGGACGCAGCGACCTTCTGCTGGCCACGGGCAAGCAATGGTTCTTCGCCTCCGGCGGCCGGAATTGGGTTCCCTTTGTGGTCAATACCGGGGACTATTCTGACACCATTCCCAATCTTCGCTTCGGTCACTTCACCGACAAAACCAAAACGCAGATCCTCCGTGTCCTTAACCATCGATGGGAAGTGACCGAATGGGGCAGCGACTCCTGGGTGGATATCGGGCCGGCTCCCGTGGATTCGGTCACAGGTCTGGTGGCCGGGGATTTCGATGGCCACGGCTATACCGAGCTCGCGCGCTCATCTCTGTTTCAGTGGCAGTACACATCGCCAGGGCATGGAAGCTCATGGGCTTCTCTGGGCTGGGCTACGAGTCCTCTCCAGAGTCGGCCCATTGGTAATTTTCTGGGCGGGGCACAGGATGGGGTGATCACCTGGTCCAACAACAATTTCTACTACACCCATACCACCGGCTCACAGAGCACTTCACAACTGCTCAGTCGACAGGTGATGCGGTGAGCACGCCCCCGCTACTTTATACGTGCACTTCCTAGGTAAATGTTGTCCCCCTTCGAAAAATCAATGAAGATCCAGCACCCGCGTCCAAAAGGAACGCGCGCGCCATAGAATCGCAGGCCCCCAGAAGAGAATGCCAACCTTGCTTTTCGTTACATACACAGAACGGTTTCCAACCAGGCAAACTTATTCTGTTTGCATAATGCATACCTTGGCAAGGCTCGTCGGTCCGAGTCGAAGCTGGCGAGCGGATCAACTGAGATCCCGTGACAGTCCAACCGCTTTCCAGCTAAGCCTCAGCGCCAGTCGTCGATGACGTAGACATCGGGCCGGTTGAAACCGGGGATGTTGGGGCGCAGCATGGCAACTCCCTGAGTCATGGGGCGAAAGCCGTGGGCGCTCATGCGGCGGAAGGCGTCTTCGCGGGCAAGATTCATACCCGCTTCGACCGGGACTCCACGAGAGAAAGCGAATGCGTCGCAGGCGTCAAGCAATCGGTCGAAGCGATCACCCGCGCCGGCTCCGCCGCGGGCCGCACCGAATTTGATGTAGCAGGTTTTCATGCCGCCTTCGGAGCCGGGACCGTAGAGGCAGATCGCGAAGGCATCCAGCGCACCACGGGTGTGAGTGAGGACGATGTCGCCGGTGCGCTGTGCCAGGACGACGCCGATTTCGGCGGTAAGATCGAGGCCCTTGTCGATCTTGTTAGTGATCTTCGCGCAGGCGGCAATGGCTTGGTCGCACTGAGTGCGGGTCATGGTGGAGAGGAGGGTTGGACGGTCGGGTTGGACTGTGTTCGCGTCGGGGGTGCGGGTCATCAGCGCCGTGAGATAGCAGGGCCAATAGCCGAACTTTTGATAGAGACCGACATGTTTGGCGCTATGCGCGAAGGTGAAGAGGCCGGAGCATCGCAGGCCCCAGCGGTCGAAAAGCTTCATGGTGGGCGCGAGGAGGCGCTGGGCTATGCCTTTGTCCCAGAATTCGGGGAGGACGACGAGCGGACCGAAGAAGGCGAACGAGCCCCAGCGCGTGGCGACATTGAGGCCGATGAGGCGACCGTCGAGACGCGCGGCAAGGACTTTCACGTGTTTTGAGTGGAAGCGCGGGGCGATGAAATTGCGGTCGCCCATGAAGTTCATCGGGTCGGGGATTCCGAGGAAAGTTCCAAAGGCGAGGCGCATGATGCGGTCGGCCTCGGGGAGGTCGGACTCTTTGAGGGGGCCGATTTTGATGGACAGGTTTTTGGGCATCAGGGGAAGCCTCCCGGGCGGAATAATTGTGAGGGTTGGGGGCAGTGTAGCTGATTGGCGCAACAAAGTGCCTCATCGATTGGGACAGTGCGGAAGCTCCCGAGGGCACCTTCGAAACTTCCCAACTGCCGACCATACGCCCTGAGCGAACACAGAGGATTGTGAAGTTGGCTACCGAAAGCCTCCTAAGGGCGGTCAGTTCAAAAAGGGGGCTCGGGAAACCCTTCGGGGCGACCGAAGAAAGTCCCAAGACCTCGACTCGCAAGTGCTGCGAGAAATGAACTCAGATCTGCCCATCAAGGAGAAGGGGAAGCGAAAAGCTATCAAGAAGCGGCTCGGCCACTCTCGAATGGAGTGGGTTCCCCTCCTTTGGTCTAATCGGTCACGATCGTGGCGGACGGGTCAGCTATCGCATGGCGCTTGATCATCCGATTCGGCCCGCGTCCATGGCATCTGCGAAGAATATCGAGCCGCGGCAACGATTGACGTGGAGCACGACCGTGCGGACGAGAATGCGTCGAAAAAAATCGAGTGCCCGATGCTGCATCTCTGGGCTGAAGGAGGCCCGCTGGATACGTTCTATGCAAAGGACTGCGGGCCATTGGGTATTTGGCGGCAATGGGCCCCCGATGCTCACGGAGAAGCGATGAAAGGTGGCCACTTTTTCCCGGAGGAGAGTCCCTGAATAGAACACTGTGGCGCTTGCTCATCGGAGCGGGTCGTGAACGTTGGCCGCGACTGCCCGAGCGTTGCCCTGAGAGCTCAATAATCGAGGGCGGCGAACTCCATCAAGTCGAAGATGGGCGACGGCTGAATTGAAGGCGGGTTAGGGAGGTTTCCGATCCGCAGCACACTTCTCCCCTGGCACTCGACATAGAACGCGCGATCAAACGGGTTTGAGACCGGGTCGAAAAAGCCCGACTCGGGAATCCCCGGCACTGCGATCGAATTCAGCACCGGGAACCAGCTGAATCCGTAGTCCATGGAGCAAATGACGCCCGCCCGCCCAACGGCAAACCTCGTCCCGGGCTCCAGGCGGCAGAACTGCATATCCTGGAGGAGTGAACCGGAGATGGCCAGACTGCCACCCGCGGTCAGCGCATTGGTCATCGGTGTGTGGGCCAGCCAGTTCTGGCCTCCATCGGCCGACACCTTCACTCCCCCATTATCGAGCACGTAGATCTCGGGATCGTACGGATTCACAAACCACATCAGGGCGTAGCTCACCTGCCCGGGATTGGGAACAATCTGCGTCCATGCATTCGCAACGGTATCCAGCTTCCAGACATTATTTCCATCGCCGACATAGAACACCGGAGACTGATGTCCACCGCTGACCTGGACAATGAACGCATTCGCGGGCAAAGGAGGACCCACGACAGTGGCCTTCGCCGGATCGAGCCAGTCGCTGACCTGGCTGATGGAGCGGATCGATTGCGTGCGAACGAGGCTCGCGATCATGGTATTCAAATCCTGGTTGACGAAAACATAATCTCCATCCGGCAGCGGAGCCTCGGTCACCAGCGTCTGCACAATGGGCCGATACCCCTCCAGAACCCAGCCTGACTGCGCATACGTGATCAAATACGGTGGGTTGGCAGGGAAAACAATCTGCGTTGATGGCACAAAGGTCTTGCTGGCCGGATCACTCGCGTCGGGGTACTGGGAGGGATCGCCGCTAACGATAATGCCGATGCTTCCGGGACTTTGAGCATTCGCTTTTTGTCGCGGCAGAAACTGGAGGACGCGGTCGGTCGTCACTGTGTCGGTAAACCAGCTGTCGCAGTCGCCGCAGTTGTCACCCGGATCGCCCCAGCTGGCTCCGCCATTGCGGCTGAAGAAATCGTCGTTGTCGCCGCAACCGAAGTAGAGGGCAGGGGCATCGCCGATTCCATACAAGCCCGCGATATTGACTGGGTCGATGGTATTTAAACCCAGCGGCCAGTTCCAGCTTGCCGGGCCCTTCCCGCCATCCGCGCACCAAACCACTCCGCCATCGTTGGCCATCCAGAGCTTGCCGCCAATGTACTGGCTCAGGACGCTGTTCTGGTTGTAAGGAGGATTCAACCCTGGCGCGGCGGCCGGGGCCAGCGTGATCTCGAAGTCCGATGTGAAGGCGAGGCCGTGGGGATCCATATGCACCCACAAAACGTTGGAGTGGTGATTCGCCAGTTTGGCCGCGGAGACATCCTCGCCATCGAGCCTGTGCCACGAGGTTGTCGCTGTTGGCGTTCCCGCCGAGACATGCACGTGGCTGCAGTCGGAGAAAAACAGCAAAAATCCCGAGCTGGTGGGTTTGGCGAGAACGAACGTCACTCCGCTCGGAGTACTGTTTCCGACATACATGGGAGGCCCTGGCAGCTGTATCCACTCCGCTGCCGGGTTCGCGGTGCTGAACTGACTGAAGTCGCCGAGCCAGAGGCTGGCCTCATCCGCGAGGCGGGCACACATGGTATTGCACAAAGTGCCGTCGGGAACCATGGTGTCGTAGTACGTGGGTCCATTGGCTGCGCCCTCGGTTGCCATGTAGACCCGGGCGGGATTTCCTGGCTCGATGGCCAGCACCCGGGCCCCCGCCCCGCTTGCGAAAACAATGTCTATCGACTGCCCAAACGGGGGGAGGGGGGGATTCTCTGAATTGCAGCTTGTTCGGAACATGTCGAGTGCCGATCGTGAGGCGTTGATCGTGGCCACGCCCGCATCCACGTACCAAGTTGCGCCGCCGTCGGGGGAATAGTAGATCACGCTGTCCCCGACCGAATACACTCTGCGGACGCCGCCCGCCTCCATGGGCCCCACTGCCACGTGCCACGCCTGATTCGAAACAGCCATCGTCCACGTCACGCCTCCGTCGGTGCTCTGCAGTACGCCGTATCCGGCGGCTGCGAAAACCAGCGATGCGTCATCGGGAGCAAAAGCGATGTTGCAGGGAGAGTAGTTCGCGAGAACGAGCGTCCACGTGGCGCCGGCATCGGTGCTGCGATAGATCCCATCGCGCAGATCGCTAAACTGGCTGTTCAGCGCCGATACCAGGACAGTATCGGCGTCTGCGGGCGAGATCGCGACATCATAGACGTTCGGCGCGAATAACGCGCCGGGAATCTCCGCCGTGACAACTGCCGGTTGAGGCCAAACCATCTGTTGCCAGTTCTGCCCGCCATCGTCGGAGCGCCACACTCCCGCGAAGCTTCCCGCGTAGAGCCGGCTTCCGTCAGGAGCCGCGGCCAGCGCCGTGATCCGCCCGGTGGCGGAGTGTTGCGTGGTGAACGCGAAGGTATCGCGCGTGGGTCCAACATCGCTCAGGCTCAAGTGATGTCCACCACAAATCCATCCACAATGGACGAATCGCTCTCCGCGTAGATGTGAACCGTCAGTCCTCGAAATGCGGCTTCGCGCAACAAAGCCAGTCGCTCACTCTGCTGCACACGGTGCACGGGGAGATCGTTGACGCCCGAATTCCAGAGGAAAAACACCCAGGTTGCATTCGTCGAGGTTTCATTCACGATGATCTTGCCGTAGTCAAATTCGGCGATCGTACCGGTGAAAAAGGTATACACGCCGATATTGGTGATGGTTCCAGTTGTCTCTGCCATTTATTCGGGCTCCATTGACCGGATCGAGCCGGATCAACACGGGGATACATAGGGGAAGCGAGGATCGGACAGATGGCGCGTGATTTCCTTGGCTGTTTCCAGATCTCCGCCGACTCTCAGCTTTCCGGCAAAGAGCGCATCGTAGGGAGCCAGCATCCCAAGCGCGATCTGGTTCCAGGTCTGAGGACGCATCACGACGACGACGTCACCCTTCTTTGAGTTCCGGCGTTGAGGCTTCGCGTCTTTGCTGCCCGCTTTGATCTCCCAGTGCTCGACCCGTTCTCCCTCGTTGCCAGTCACCAAGCGAATCTGCACTATCGCGGGTTTGCGGTAATTACTGAGGGCTTTGGCCAGATGTTTGAGTCCGGTTTCCGCATCATCCTTCTCCTCAGCCAACGGCTTCAATCGCGCGAAGGGCGATGTGGGCCGAACTTCCCGCCTGAGTTTGCCACCTTGCCATGTCATCGGGCCCTCCAGGTCCTGAAGGTCATTGCGTATAGTCGGATATCCGCGGCTCTTTCACCGTGCGCGGTGCGTTGCGCCAATCGCGGAAAGCCAGGCCGGAAAAGAGAATCGCCGCAAGAAACAAACCCACGACCAAAGCCCACTCGAAAGCACCCGAGTGGGTATCGGGATCGAACGAGAAAATGCGCTCGGCCCAATCTTGCCGCACCGCGGTGAAAACTGCCAGAAGAGCTGCGCAGGTGCCCAGAATCGCTTCCATCCAGAAGATCGAACGCCGGTCGTTTCTCAAGACGACGCTACCTCCCCTCCTGCTCCTGACGCAGATGGAGTGACCGATTGGATGACAGGTTTTGTTAAGTTTCGTGGCTGGAGGATGTAACTTCTGCCCCTTCGGCGAGGAAGCATCGGATTCCTCCAGGTTCTGACATGATCCTCAACAGGCAGCGATGAAATTTAGGTCTGAGGATCAATTCGATCGCACGGATGCGAAAGCATAGCACATGGAAGGTGTGAAAAATCAAGCTTCTGGGCGCAATCGAAAGGCTGCTCTCGGCCAGTTGTGAACGACACCACGGCTGGCGACCGTCACAACTCGAACGTCGAACTGCCCGCGCGGGGCGTGGCGAATATCACCTCCCCGCTCTTCGGAGGCGTGCCGGCCACTGGCGCCATTGCGGTCAGAGCCCAAGAAACTCCTCGATTAGAGAACCGACGAACGCCGGCGCCGACTCGAGCCTTCCTCAAAGGAAACATTGTAGTAGGACGTGACCCTCCTGTTCGACCGGATCGGAATGCGATTTCACGAACGAGGGGGCCGCCGCGCCATCTGCTGTTGGTTTAATCCCCTTGTGTTGCGGGCCGCGATGGACGAGGCAAAGTATCAAATACTTGGCGATACAGAAACTGAGACGTTTCTGAAAAAAATCTGGGCGGAATTTTTTCTCCCAACGCACGAGCGGGGAAAGCCATTGCATTGTGCGGCTCGCGCTTTTAGGACCGCGCGGCGCTGGGCTGTGGCGAGTCCGACCCAGTGCGCGCAAGGCGGCAAAACGCTTGGAGATCGCGATCTGACGCAGGGTGGGCACCGGGGTTTTATCGCCCAATTCGCACAGCTAGGGTGGGTCCTGAGCGGTCCTGAATCGCTCAGGGAGAATCGACAATGACTCAAGCCATCCTGCGACTTCCTGCGGTGAAACTCGCAACAGGCCTTTCGCGCAGCACGCTTTATCTACGAATCGCACATGGAGTATTCACGCATCCGGTGAGTCTGGGCGGGCGCGCCGTAGGCTGGCCCGCGCATGCTTCATTCCCCCACACACCATTCTTGCAGGCTGTAACAGACCATTTCATCCGGGTCACTTCCCAGTGACATAGCGCCAATACGATTCGCTCATCCGGGAAGCTACTTGAAGCTCCGGCACTTGGCCCAGCCACTTCACGTCGCTGTCTTTATATTTCGGATAGCGTGGCAGCTTCATGCCTCGTCTCCTTCAGGAGCATTGAGCCGGTAAAACTCGTGCAGCTTAGCCTGAAGTAGCTGCTTGTCGGGCAGCATGGTCTGGTACTCGGCGACGAGCGCCGGGCTCAACGTCCGGCTGAGAGCGTACTCAACTACCTCATCATCCTTGCTGGCGCAGAGCAGGACACCGATGGAGGGCCGCTCGTGTGGCTTGCGCACGTCACGGTCCAGCGCCTCCAAATAGAGATTGAGCTTGCCCAGATATTCAGGCTCGAAGCGGCCAATCTTCAGGTCAATGGCGACCAGAGCATTCAATCCGCGGTGGTAGAAAAGCAGGTCCAGTGCGAAATCCCGCTTGCCAACCTGTAGCGGGTATTCGGACCCGGCAAAGCAGAAATCATGGCCAAGCTCTAACAGGAAATCCTTCATGCGAGCGACGAGGCCGTGGTGCAAATCGGCCTCGGAATGCCCCGGCGGCAGGCCCAGAAACTCGAGCGTGTAGGTGTCGCGGAAAATCGTCAGTGCCTCGGGGTGAATTTGTCTCACCGCTGGTGCGACTTTTGGCGGGTTGAGAATCGTTTGCTCAAAAAGTGCCGCCCGGTATTGGCGTTCGAGCTCGCGTTTGGTCCAGCCCTCCCGAACAGCCATACGGAGGTAAAACTCGCGCTCTTCGGGTCGCTTGCTTTGGCCGAGAATGATGAGATGGTGAGACCAAGGCAATTGTCGCACCAGTGGTGCGACAATTACGCTGTCTCGGTAGGTCTCGTAGAACTGCCTCATTCTAAACAAATTGCTTCGAGAGAAGCCACGTATGCCTGGCACTTGCCGGGCTATGAATTCAGCCAAGCGGTCCACACTTCCTTCGCCCCACTCGGCCGCCGCCAGGCGACGGCTGATGGACTCACCGATTTGCCAATAAAGATCGATGAGCGCCGTATTAACGGCTTGGAGAGCGCGCCCCCGGCAAGCGTCGATTAGACCAACGATTTCAGCAAAACCCGGTTCCTCGGGCGCGCCGCCGCGTGGATCGAGAATTTCGCTCGTTCGGCGAGTCTCTCCAGCATGGTCATGATGCGGCCGGCGACGGTCTTCAGTTCGGCGTCGATTTCGTCGAGCGGGCGAGGCGGCTTGAAAACGTAGAAGTGGCGATTGAAGGGTATTTCATAGCCGACGCGCGTTTTCGATTCGTCGATCCACGCGTCGGCGACATGCGGGAGAGCAGAAGATCGGACAGCGATGACTGCGTGCCTTCGATTTGAGACGAGAGCACGGCCTCTTTGCGAACGTACGTATAAAGGAGCAGCGACAGGTCGGGCAGGAGTGAAGCCAGACCGTCAAGCCTGCCAATGGCCTGATTGGCCTGTTCCAGCAGAATCTGAAACCGCGCCAGATCCACCGGCGGCGCAGGCGGCAACGGTGGCGGCACGAAAGCTCGAACAGTCTCACCCTCAAACTGCTTAAGAATATAGCGGCCTAGTCGGGCGGACGGTTTGGTCTCTGGCACGGTATCCTTTCGTTAGTTTTAGAGTAACGAAAGAATATTGCATTATCCTTTTGTTGGCAAATGGACAACGAAAAGCATCCAGGAAAGTATGGGCGGGGCCGCCCAATGCTTAGACCGCCAAACCTTGTCCAGACTCTAAATGGTTGATTAGCTGAGGCGTGACGCCGATCTTCTGCGTGGTTTCGACGGCCGAACTCTTCCCGTGTGATCTGGAGGTGAGTTCTCCCAGGCGCTCCACGCTGCTGGTGTAAAGGGTGGCGTCCTGCGAAGCTCTCGATATGGACACATAGGCGAAGCGGTCACTGACTAGTTCCGGGTGAACCTCGGTATCGACGTGGACGAGCACTCGATCTGAGGTCAGACCCTGGGCACTGTGCGATGTAACGGCATATCCGTGGTCGAGATGCCGCATTTGATCGGAATCGAGAGAGACCTTTCTGCCGCTGTCGAGATGGATGCTGGCACGGCCTTCCTGCGAAAGTGCCTCAACGGTCCCTTGCTCTCGATTGGCGATCCGCAAGTCCTTCATGGGCGCTGTGAATTGAATCCGGTCCCC
>JASHPM010000567.1 GCA_030038115.1 Acidobacteriaceae bacterium
CTTGCCGGTGCGGGAGGCAACCCAGCGGCCGCCGATGAGGTTAAGGAAAATCCTGGTTGGCACGGAAACGCACTCCTCAAAACAAACACTTCAGAATAGCGGAAAAGGGGAGAAGGTTACGATTCGGGTTCTGCCGCGAAGGGGGCAGTGCCGTCTCCGCCTGAAAAGGTTAAACACAAAGGTGCCATTGACTTGAAAATTCCGGCCTGCGAAAGTGCGTAAAGATTCGAAGGCCGTACAATAAACACAGAGTCTCTCTGGGAAAAGCTATCTTCTCGATGTCATCGAATGGATTTCAGCCGCGTTCAGGACGATCGCACAGTCTGCGGTCGCTCTTCAGTGTGTTCTCCAACGATCTGGCCATAGACCTGGGCACTGCCAACACGCTGGTTTTTGCAGCGAACAAGGGCATTGTGGTCAATGAGCCGTCGATTGTGGCCATCAACAAAAATACCGGTGAAGTGGAAGCCGTGGGCAAGGAAGCCAAGGAGATGCTGGGGCGGACGCCCGGCAATATCGTGGCCATCAAGCCGATGAAGGACGGGGTGATCGCCGACTTCAAAGTGACGGAGAAGATGCTGAACTACTTCATCCAGAAGGCGCACAACCGGAAGATGCTGGTGCACCCGCGCATCGTGATCGGCGTGCCTTCGGAGATCACGCAGGTGGAAAAGCGCGCGGTGGAGGACTCGGCGTATCGCGCCAAGGCCAGCGAAGTTTATCTGGTGGAACAGGCCATGGTGGCGGCCATCGGCGCGGGGCTGCCCATCACCGAGCCGAGCGGCAACATGGTGGTGGACATCGGCGGGGGAACCACGGACATCGCGGTGATTTCGCTGTCGGGCATCGTCTATTCACGGTCGGTACGGATGGCCGGGAACCAGATGGACGAAGCCATCATGAACTACCTGAAGCGGAAATATAACCTGCTGATCGGGGAGCGGACGGCCGAGCAGATCAAGATCGACCTGGGATCGGCGTTTCCGCTGGATAAGCCGCTGAGCATGGAGATTAAGGGGCGCAACCTGATCGAGGGCGTGCCCAAGACGATCACGGTGGACGACGGGGAGATCCGCGAGGCGCTGGGTGAATGCATCGCCACCATCCTGAACGCGATTCGCGTGGCGCTGGAGCGCACGCCGCCCGAACTGAGCGCCGACATCAGCGACCGGGGCATCGTGCTCACCGGAGGCGGGGCGCTCATCAAGAACCTCGACAAGCGGATCCGCGAGGAGACCGGGCTGCCGGTATCGATTGCGGACGATCCGCTGGCGAGCGTGGTGCTGGGCACGGGCAAGATGCTCAGCGATTTCCGTCTGCTGCGAAAGATCAAGATCGACGGATGAAGGCCGTCCCCGCGGCAGCGCAGGCAGGCCTCAGGCCCTGAGTCATGGAATCGTTTTTCAGCCGTTACCGCAACGCCCTGGTGCTGATTGCCGTGCTCCTGGCGCAGGTGATCGGTCTGGCGGTGCAGGTGCGCCGGCCGAGTCCCAATTCCGCGGATAAGGGCGGAGTGCGGCTGATTCGCTCGTGGGTGGTGGGTCTGGTGTCGCCGCCGGAGCGGCTGCTGCATGCCACCGGACATGGTCTGCGCGGCATGTGGACCAATTACGTCGACCTGATCCATGTGCGGCAGCAGAACAAGGACCTGAAGTCGGAGCTGGACCGGCTGCGCCTCGAAGAAGACTCGCTGGCCGAGGACGCGCGCCAGGGAGAACGGTTGCAGGCTCTGCTGGGATTCAAGGAAACCTACGTCTACAAGACAGTGGCGGCGCAGGTGATTGGGACCTCGGGAACCGAGCAGTCGCAGGTTTTGCTCATCGACAAGGGCTCGAATGCCGGGATCAGGCCGGATATGCCGGTGATCACGCCGGATGGCATCGTGGGCAAGACGAGAGACGTGTTCCGGAACACCAGCCAGGTGCTGGAGATTTCCGACCCGACCAGCGGCGCGGGCGTGATTCTGGAAAAGACGCGGATTCGGGGGGTGTTGCAGGGGGATTCCTGGGGACAGCCGGAGATTGTCAATGTGTCGCCGGACGAGCGCATCCGGCGGGGTGAGCAGGTGCTGACCAGCGGCGGCGACGCGATTTATCCGCGCGGGCTGGCGGTGGGGGTGGTGGATCGGGTGGTGCCCGACCCCGAGGGGACGCTGGTGAACGTGCTGATTAAACCGGCGGCCAACCTCTCCAGGCTGGAAGAGGTGCTGGTGATTACCAGCACAGGCGCGCAGATGCCGGAGCAAATGCAGCAGGACCTGAGCGACGCCGAGCAGAAGGCGTCCGACGTGCTGGCGGAACGCCTGCCCTCGCGCGTGGATCCGAACGCGCCGCCGGACCAGCAGGCACAGCCTGCGGACAACGGTGACGACGAGAGCGCGTCTCGTCCCGTGCAGCCGCCTGCCGCCCTGCATCCGGATCACTTCACCCCGTCGGACACGCCTCCGGCGGCGGATTTGGTCCCGGGACAGAAGATTACAGACGAGCAAAGCCGCCAGGATGCAGGCAGCGGTGAAAACGGCGCCGAGCAGGCGCCGAGGGCGAAGACGAGCACGGAGAGCCCCGAACC
>JASHPM010000568.1 GCA_030038115.1 Acidobacteriaceae bacterium
CGCGGCCGCCCGTCCGAGTGCCCTCCCGTCTTCGACAGTGCCTTCCCGCACACAAACAACCGCGGTCCCGGCGTCAGCCCCTGCGCAATCGCCTCCGCCAGTGCATAGGGCGCGCCCGCCAGATCCCGCACCGTCGTGAATCCCCGCTCCAGCATTCCCTTCAAAATCGGCACGGTCCGCAGCACCGCTGTCGCCGCCGGCAACTGCGCGTTCATCGCCAGGTCCATCAGGCTGGCCACCACGTGCACGTGGCAGTCGATCAGCCCCGGCATCACTGTCCGCCCCGCGACGTCGATCACCTCGCAATCCCCGGTCGCCGTCCGCGCGTTCACATCGCGGATCACGCCATCCTCAATCAGGACATTGCCCGCGCGCGGCTCTGCCGCTGTCGCATCCACAATCCTCGCGTTGCGTAAAAGCATCTGCATGTTCGCCGATCCTGCTTCTCCGTACTCTCTGTGGTGAAACCCAGTGCCCGTCCAGAAAGCCTCGCCCCCTAAGTCCCCGGCTCGCCCTTCAAAAACGCCGCGATGTGCTCGTTCAAAAACTTCCCGTCCTCGGGACCCGCTCCTGCTCCCGCCGGATGTCCCCACAGCGATGGAATCGGCAGCAGCGTGCAGTGCGGAATAAACTGCGCCTCATACCGCGCATCGCCCACCGGAAAATACAAATCCGTCGCCGAAGGCATGTACAAAACCTGTGCCTTGATCGACCCCAGTGCCTTCTGCTCGTCCCCGCCGAACCCCGGCGTCGAGCCCACGTCGTGCTTCTCCCACGTCCGCAGCTGCAAAATCAAATTATTCGCATCCGCGTTTGGAATAAAGTGCGTCTTGTACTCCTCGATCGTCTGCTCCAGCGTCGCTCCCGGCTTCGCGTCCGTCTTCCACAACTCCTGCCGCCACCATTCCTGCGAATACAGCCACGCCGTCCACACCAGCGCAAATTCCTGAATCCCCTTCTCCGGCTCCGTGGTGTAGTCCCCATTGTTGAACGCAGGATCCGTCGTGATCGCTCCAATCTCGCTCTCGTTCCGCACAATCCCGTGCCCGTACGTCTTCGCCGTGCCCGACGTCGCCACAATCCGGTCCATGAAATCCGGATACGAAACCGCCCACTGGAAAGCCTGCTGTGCCCCCATTGAGAATCCAATCACCGCCACCAGATGCTTTACCCCCAGCTCCTGCGTCAGCAGCGTGTGCACCGCCTCCACGTTGTCCCGAATCGTCATCGCGGGAAACCGCGGCCCGTGGAACGGCTCCGGCGTGTTGCTCGGCGACGACGACCGCCCGTTCCCGAACAGCTCCGACGTGATCAGAAACTCCTTCTCCGGATCAAGCGCCTTCCCCGGCCCAATCAGCCATCCGTACCCGTGCATCTCCGCCATGTAATGCGACGGCAACAGAATCGCGTTGTCCCCCGCCGCGTCCAAATGCCCGTACGTCCCGTACACAATCTTCGCCTCCGGCAGCGTCACCCCGCTCTCCGTTTTGAAGTTGTGGATCACAAACGAATGCTCCACCGGCTGAGGTTCCTCCGCGGATTTCACCGCGCCCTGCGCCACAGCTGCAAAAGAGCACAGCAACAGCAATGTTGAAATCAGTCGCCTCATGGTTTGGCTCCCTCAAAAATGCGCTTCTCTGTGCTCCCCGTGTCCTCTGTGGTGAACTCAGCGCCCGTCCAGAAACTCCTCGAGCACCCTGCGGTACTTCTCCGGCTCCTCGTACGACGGCAGATGTCCGCTCTCCTCAAAGAACTCAATCTTCGCTCCCGGAATCGCATGCGCCATCCTCCACGCGTTCACCGGCGCAACATTCATGTCGTAGCGTCCCGTAATCACCAGCGTCGGAAAATGAAACCCCGGCAGCGCAGAAGTCAGATCCAGTCCAACCGCCGACTGCGAAACCGCCCGCGCCACCGCCGGCTCATATCCCAGATTCGGGGTCCCCGGCGAGCTCGCTCGCTGGGGTGAAAGGTCGCCCATCTTCGCCATATAGGCGTCCCGCTTCTCCGGCGAATAAAAGATCATCCGAAAATGGTTCCGCAATCCCAGCTGTGCCGCCGCGTCCGTATCGCCCAGCTTCTTTTCCGCCGCCTCATCCTCTTCCTCAATGTCCGGAAACGTCTGCGGCAACAAATGCACCATGCTCTTCAGCGACGGCGGCGGAGAGTCCGACAACACCATCTTCGCCACATGCTCCCCATGCTGCGCCGCGTACGCCATCGTCAGAAATCCGCCGTACGAATCGCCCACCAGCGCCACCTTCTCGATCCCGAAGTGCGCCCGCACCGCCTCCAGATCCGCTACCTGCGCGTCCATCGTCTGCGCCGCCCCAGCAGCCACTTTCTTTGAAGCCCCTGTCCCCCGCTGATCGTATAAAATCACCAGCCGATCTCGCCCCACCTGTTCCCACAGGTCGTTCACCATCATGTACGCGTGCGAGAGCCCCGGCCCGCCGTTCACCGCGATCACCGGCAACGAATCCCCGCGCACCCCAAACGTCTCGTACCCAATATCCACATCCGGCGTGTGAATCGTTCCCGTCGCATGCGCTGGAGCCTGCGCCCACAACGTCGCAGAAAGCAGCACACACCAGCCAGGAAACATCGTGGCCGTCAGCCTCTGAAGCACCTGAAAACCTCGCCGATAAAGTTTCGAGGAGCATAACACGCGCACACCCTTGCAAAACCCCACCCCACGCACTGCCTGACACGCGAACTCCCCACGTTGACCACACAGATTCTCTCCCGCGCATCTCACCGACTGTTCACATTGCCGTGAGCCAAATGTCCTACAACTGTTCTTATATGGAGTTCCCCGGCCTCCGCGAGGACCATCGCCCGCTCCCCCAACCCAGGCGTAACTCGAGTCTGACCTGATGCGCCGCGTCATGATGTTCCTCAATCCGCTCCTCATCCATAACGAGAAGCGCCGCGCTCAGGTCGAGCAGATTGCCGAGCTGCTCAGCAGCTATGGCAGCGACGTCCATCTCCAGGAGACACTGTCCGCACACTCCGCTGGCCAGCAGGCCAGCGAGGCCGTTGCCGCCGGCTTCGACACTTTCCTCGTCTGTGGAGGCGATGGCACCATCTTCCAGGTCATGCAGGGCGTTGCTGGTTCCGAAGCCACCCTCGGCGTCCTTCCCTTCGGCACCGGCAATGTCATCGCACAAAACCTAAAGATGCCCCGCAACCCGCTCGCCGCCGCAAAGCTCCTCCTCGGAGCCCAACCCCGCGAAGTCTCGCTTGGCCAGATCATGCTCAACCCCGTCGGCCACAAGCGCATGCGCAGCTGGTACTTCTTCATCGCCGCCGGCATGGGCGTCCACGCCGCGCTCATGAACCTCGCCCCCACCGGTCAGGGCAAGCGCCGCGGCGGCCGCCTCGCCTACTTTGTCGGCGGCGCTCGCCTCCTCGTCGACCACCCCATTCAGCCCTTCCAGATCGAACTCACCCACGCCGACGGCAGCACCACCACGGAAACCGCTTGCGAGGCCATCGCCGCCCACGTGCCCGAGATCAATCGCTGGCGCTCCGGTGGCGATCCCTTCGCCGCCTGGCTCCGTGTCGCCTGGGTTCCCCCCACTGGACGCCTCGGCCTCGGCCACGCCAGCTTTCACGCCCTCGCTACCGGCAAAAGCAATGGCTACGGCGGCTGGGGCAAACTGCCCTTCGCGCAATATGTAACCGTCACCCGCATCGTTTGCCGTCCCCTCAACGGCAACCACTACCGCGCGCCCCTCCTCGTCGAAGCCGATGGCGAAGTCCTCGGCGCCAGCTACACCGTCATCGCCGTCTCCAGCACGAAGCTGAAAATCCTCTGGCCCAACGGCGCAGAGCACTAATCGATCTCCCGTACCGGCCTGTGCGTCGCCGCCAGCAGCGTCACCAGCAACACCATCCCGCCCGAAACCACAAACATCCCCGCCAGACTCGCCTTGATCGCCACTCCCGCGATCGCCAGCGAAATCGGCATCAGCCCCAGTGACGAGAACATCAGCACACTCATCACCCGCCCCATCACCGCGCGCTCTACCCGTTGCTGGAACCATGCGATCAGCTGCACGTTCAGAAACGCCGCCGCCAGGCTCATCGCCACCAGCACCCCCGCCAGCGACCACAAATGATGCAATACCCCCAGCGGCATCAGGCAAAACCCGATCATCGTCGCCACCAGCAGCAGCGTCCGCCCCCGCCGCCGATGCTTCACCAGCCCCGCCAGCAGCAACCCCGCCAGACTCCCCGCCGCCAGACACGACATCAGTAGCCCATACGCCGCCGGCGATCCGAACTGCTTCTTTGCGATCCACGCCAGCCCAATCGACGTCGGACCCGCAATCGCAAAATTCAGAACCGCCACCACCAGCATCAGCGAGCTCAGCGCAACATCGGCTTTCACATACCGCAGCCCGTCCAGAATCGACTGCAGCATGTTGCGCCGCGCCGCTCCGGCGGCCCGCGGCGGATCGGGCAGCTTCCACAGAGCGCCCAATATAAACAAAAAACTGACCGCATCGATGAAGAACGCCCAAGCCGTCCCAAATGCCTTGATAAACAGTCCCACCGGCCCGGGTGCCACCAGCGTGGTCGCCTGCGCCGTCGACTGAAAAACCGACTGCGCCGCAGGCAGCTGATCCGCCTCCACCAGTGAGGGCATAAACGTCTGCGATGCGGGCGCCGCAAATGCATCTGCGATCCCGAACCCGAGCGCCAGCAAATATAGCGCCCACAAATGCAGCCCGTGGACCCATAGCAGCGCCGCCACCGCGGCCACCAGCACCGTCCGGGCTGAAGCCGTCAGCATCATCACCCGCCGCGGCGACACCCGGTCCGTCACCGCTCCGCCAATCAGCATCAGCGCCGCGCGCGGAATCGCCGCCGTCATGCTGATCGTGCCCAGCGCGATGCTCGATCCCGTCAGCCCCAGCACCAGCCAGGGCAGAGCGACCAGATAAAACTGGTCGCCCGTCACAGAAATGGTGTTGCCGATCCACAACAGGCGAAACTTCGCGTTGCGCAGCGGATGCTTTCGAGCGGCGGGTACGGGTAGGGAAGCGGCGGCCATGTTCTTGCCTCGCAGGTTCGTGATGTTGTAAATGAGAATTTACATTTACATTCAACCCGTGTCAAG
Organism: Acidobacteriaceae bacterium; assembly: GCA_030038115.1. Taxonomy (GTDB): domain Bacteria; phylum Acidobacteriota; class Terriglobia; order Terriglobales; family Acidobacteriaceae; genus Palsa-343. The sequence continues at coordinate 5,129 of JASHPM010000568.1, forward strand.
ATCCAGTTCTCCGGCTCCGGACCGGATATAAAGGTGCAAATGCCCCCCTCGGCAAAACCCGGGAAGAGAAAAGCGGCGAAGCGCCCGTCAAGAAACCGTGCCAAAGACCCCTCCCTTGCCTTCGAGCCCCGGCAGGCCCGCAGCCGCGAATCCGAACGCAAACTGCTCAAGGCCGCCGCCGAGGTGCTCGGGCAACACGGCGTCGAAGGAACCACCATTCCCCGCATCGCCGCCCACGCCGGCCTCACCCCGGGATCCATTTACCGCCGCTTTCCCGACAAGGAGGTCCTCCTCGAAACCGTGATCCTCGGCATCCTCGAGCGCCAGGACGAACGCATGCGCACCGGATTGACGACCGAGATGGCCGGGCAAATTCCCCTCCCCGTTTTTTCCGAGAACCTCATTAATAGTCTCCTTGTCAGCTATCGCGCCAACGCCGGCCTCATGCGCGCGATGCAGCAGTTTGCACGCGCCAGCGCCAATCCGGTATTCCGCCACAAAGTCGCCCGCCTCGAAGTCCGCACCTACGAGCGCCTCATCGACTTGTTTCTCGCCACAGCGAAGAACATCGACCATCCCCAGCCCCGCATCGCCCTGTCTCTGGGCCTGATGATGGTCATCAGCACCCTCCACGAGCTGGTTCTCCACATGTGGGAGCCAAAGGCCTGGAAAACCCTCCTGCCCCCCGACGATCAGGCGCTCCGGCGCGAACTCACGCGAGCCTTCCTGCGCTATCTCGGCGCTCCCTGGCCGCCGTGAGCTGCGTCCGAACCTGGCTCGCCGCTGCGTGTTGCCATTGCGGGAATGCCCCCCGCGCAAAAGCCGATTCCCCCCTGTCGAACGTCTTCTTCGCGCCGATAACCCACCCATATAGGCGCTCTGCGTCTTATTACGTCTTGGAAATGAGCGGTCATGCCGCAGCCGCAGGAGCAGAAGCAGAGCAGTGAAGACTGGTATCGTTACGCACTCGCGCTTGAGGCATCCGAGGAAGGCTTTTGGGACTGGGATCTGGTCGCCGGCCGCCTCTGGGGCTCAGCACGATTTCAGTCCATCACCGGCTTGAGCGAACCCTGCTCCTCGCTCGATGCCTGGCTGGCCCGCGTCCATCCCCAGGACAGGCCCCGGCTCGAGGTGGAACTGCGCGCTCTGCGCAAAGGCAAAGCCCAGACCCTCGCCAACGAGCATCGCGTGCAAAGCGGAGACGGTGCCTGGCGATGGGTCACCGCCCGCGCCGTCGTCGCCCGCGATCCTTCCGGCCGGGTCACCCACATCGCCGGCTCGCTCCGCGACAACACCTCCTGCCGCATGGCCGACGCCCTTACCGGCCTTCCCAACCGCGCCTACTTTGTCGATCACGTCGAGCGCCGCATCGAGCGCGGCTTCCAGCACGCCGACTGGGATTTTGCCCTCCTCTCCGTAACCCTGGACCGCTTCGATCAGCTCAATGAAACCCTCGGCTCCAGCGGCGGTGAGCGCCTCCTCATCGAGGCTGCCGCGCGCCTCCAGGCCACGCTGCCGGAGCGCTCCATTGCCGCGCGCCTCATGGGCGCTGAGTTCATGCTCTGTCTCGAAGGCCCCCATACCGAGGCCGACGCCGCCGCTTTCGCCTCGCGCGCCATCGAGTCCTTCCGCGAGCCGTTTGTCTGGCGCGGCCACTCCGTCACCCCCCGCCTCACGGTCGGCGTCGCCAAAGCCGGCATGCTCTACTCCCACCCCGAAGAGCTCATGGCCGATGCCGAAAGCGCGCTCCTGCACGCGCGCAAACTCGAGACGCACGGTGTCGTCTGCTACTCCCAGGGCATGCGCGAACGTGCCCTCGACAAGCTCGAATTGGAGGCCGACCTTAAGCGCGCCATCCGCCAGGGCGAGCTTGTCCTGTTCTACCAGCCCGAAGTCGACCTCCGCACCAATCGCATCATCGGCTTTGAAGCCCTTGTCCGCTGGCGCCATGCCCGCCGCGGCCTGCTTCCGCCCTCCGAATTCATCCCGCTCGCCGAAGAAACCGGGCTCATCGTCCCCCTCGGCGAATGGGGCATGGCCGAAGCCTGCCGCCAGCTCGTCGCATGGCACAAGGACGGCAGCGAGCCCCTGCAAAAAGCGCGCATGAGCGTTAACCTCTCCTCGAGGCAACTCGAGCAACCCGATCTCGTGGCGCGTGTGCAGCAGGTCCTCGCCGAAACCGGGCTCCCGCCTGCCAGCCTCCGCCTCGAAGTCACCGAGAGCAGCCTCATCTCCGACGCCCAGGCCGCCCAAAAAACCATGCGCGCCCTCGAGAAGCTCGGCGTTGGGCTCCACATGGACGACTTCGGCACCGGCTACAGCTCTCTCGACTATCTCCAGCGCTTCCCCTTTGACACCCTCAAGATCGACCGCTCCTTCGTGCAGGGCATCGTCTACGACCACGAGTCGCGCCTCATCGTCGGCTCCATTCTCAATCTCGCCCGCTCCTTCGGCATGAATGTCGTCGCCGAAGGCATCGAAGACGCCGACCAACTCGAGGAACTCAGGACCATGGGCTGCCCCTGCGGCCAGGGTTACTATTTCGCCAAACCCATGGAGCCCGGCGCCATCGATGCCCTCGTCCGCACCGGCGCCTGGCAGCCCCCAACCCCCCTCGCCCAGGCCTGACCCGGCACCGCGCCTTCGCGCCGGACACCATCCCCGAACCCCTCCTGCCTCAGCCGCCCAACGCAACCGGAAATCGCCCCCCAAAATCCCCTCAAGGTGCCGACGCTTCTGGCCGATAGAGTCACCAGGCTCAGGAGCGCTTTGTTCTGAGCCTCAATCTCAACCCATCGAGGCGCGCAGCCGGCCCTGGGCCGGGCACGAGGCCTCCAGAGGATCTCAATGGCACGGATGAACGAACCATCTGGTATGCGGAAAATCAACCGCAGCCCCTGGCTCCGCCTCGGCTGCTTCGTGGCAGCCATGCTCCTCCCTCTTGCTGCCGGTGCCAGCGAAAACGGCGCCAGCGTCTATCCCGTCGGCGTGGAAACCGTCATGCCCGGCCTGGTACCCCCACCCCACGGAACCATGCTGTTCGAATTCAGCACATTCTATTCCGCCAACCAGATCAACAATTCGCTGGGCCAGAGCGCCGCCCCCGAGTTCAGGCTCAGAGTCTTCGCCAACGCCTTCAAGCTCACCCATAACTGGAACGTTCCCGTCTTTGGCGGCTTGTTGAACAGCAACATCGCCGTTCCCGAGCTCTACGAGCAACTCCACGTTCTGCCCGGCGACTTCCGCAAATCCGGACTCGGCAACGTCGATTTCGGCATCGCCCAGGTCGGCTATGCCAGAGGCGCACTGCACTGGTTCTACGAAGCCGACCTCTTTGCCCCCGGCGGCTCCTACACCTCCGGCGATGTGCTCAACGTCGGGCAGCATAACTTTGCCTTTGCCCCGGTCGCTGGTTTCACGTATCTGCCCGATCATGCCCGGACTGAACTGAGCTCCAAATACCTTTACATCGTCAACTTCCGCAATGGCGCCACCGGCTACCGCGGAGGCAATGAGTTCACGTGGGAATACGACGCCATGCAGCAGGTCTCCCGCAGGATGGCCCTGGGCGTGAACGGCTACTTCTACCAGCAGACCACCGACGACTTCCAGAACGGCCTCATCGTCGGGGACGGCAACCGCGGCCGCGACCTCGCTGTCGGTCCCGAGCTCCGCATTCATCTCCCCGGTCATGCTGCCATGGCTTTCAAGTATGAGCGTGACACCCTGGTCGAGAACAAGCCGAGCGGCAATGCTTTCTGGTTCCAGATGGGCCTTCCCCTCAGCTTCCGGCGGGGCGGCGCCTAGAACCCGTCGCCTCATTCCTGAATCCTGTCGGAGAGGAGAACGCATCGTGAGGAAGCTAAGTCTGCGTATGAAGCTGGCGGTCGGGTTCGGCGCCCCTCTGCTCGTCCTGGTCGCCGTCGCAGTCTTCAGCTTCCTCACCCTTGCCCATCTCTCCGCTCTCTCCAGCGATGCCGCCGATAAGGACCGCTCCGAAGTC
>JASHPM010000072.1 GCA_030038115.1 Acidobacteriaceae bacterium
GCACCAGCATTCCATCAACCGGGGGCTTGATCGTCCGCACGAAGGAGCCGTGGTCGTTCACGCCCGTCACAATGGCATCGAAGGCCTGGCCGATTCGGCCGCTCATGGCCACAGCGGCGATCCTCTTCTGCATCTCGCGCGACACTTTGCGTTCCGCATCTTCCATGCGCGTGCACTGCGCGGCCACCGATGCCAGCTCATCGTCGGAATAGGGCGACGGCTTTCCCGCCATCACCGCTTTCAGCAGCCGCTGCGTCACCAGATCGGCATAGCGGCGGTTGGGCGCGGTCGAATGCGTGTAGTCCTGCACCGCCAGGGCAAAGTGCCCCTGGGACGGCTCCCCGGCCTTCTCCAGCACGTATTCGCCGGGACCGAGCAGCTTGATGACGGCGAGCGACAGGTCGGGGAAGTGATCCGGGTCCTTCCTCTGCTGCTCGCACAGGAAATCATGCAGCGGTTTGGCATCGGGCTCCGCGGGCAGCTGGGTTCCCATTTGCCCTGCGATTTCCACGATGCGATCCCAGCGTTTCGGCGTCTTGACCACGCGCCGGATGGACGAGTAACGCTTCTCGTCGAACATGCGGGCGACCACGCCGTTGGAGGCAATCATGAAGTCCTCGATCAGCTGCGTGGCGCGGTTCTTCACCTCCGCCTCAATGTCGATCGCGCCGTCGCTGTAGCGGATCGGATGGGTTTCGATGGTTTGCAGATTCAGCGCCCCGTGAATCGAGCGCTCCTTGCGCAGCTGCTGCGCGATCTGATCCTGAAGCCGCAGCTGCTGCTGCAGCTCGGCCGAAGCAGCCACTTTCGGCGGCGGTGCGGCCTGTCCCGCCAGCCACGCGCCCACCGAGGGATAGGCCAGCTGCGCTTTGTTGACCACGCGAGCCGGGTAAAAATCGCTGGACGCAATGTGCGCCTGCGCGTCGACGGTGAAATCCGCAACCACGGCAATCCGCTCCTGATCCGGCAGCAGTGAAGTCGAGCCGGTGGACAGCTGCTCGGGCAGCATCGAGAAAATGTCGACGCCCGTGTAGACCGTGGTAGTCTCGCGCAGAGCATGCTGGTCGATGGGCGAGCCTTTGGGCACGAACGCGTCCACGTCGGCGATCCCGATGAGCACGCGATGACCGCCGGCGACCGGCTCGACGTATTCGATCTGATCCAGATCTTTCGACGTGTCGTTATCGATGGACGACCAGAGCAAGCTGCGCAAATCGCGCGCCGAAGAGGCAGGCTGCGGCGGGTGGTCGCGGAGCTGTTGCAGCTGGGCCGCTATGGGCGGCGGGTATTCCGGCTCAAAGCCGTGCGCGATCATGGCGCGCCGCGCTGCCGCGCTCAGGTCGAAATGAAGCTGTTGATTCATCGATCTCCTCGTTCGGGCGAAGGGCAAGGCTATCACGAGCCAGGCAGGCCGGCGTCGTTGCTGCCCCGGACGCCGGCCCCGGAGCGCATCGCCGGGACCAGTGCTGTCGCGGAAAAATTAGCTTCGGCTCTTATCTTTCATTCGTTCGATGACAAATTTCGGAACCAGGCCGTCCACCGATCCACCCAACTGGAACACTCCCTTCACCAGGCGTGAGCTGACGAAGGAGTATTTCGCATCGGGCATCAGGAAGATGGTTTCGACGTCGGGCGCCAGCAGCCGATTCATCAGCGCCATCTGGAGCTCATACTCGTAGTCGCTGATGGCGCGGATACCGCGCACCACGGCGTGGGCGCGCTGCTCGCGGACGAAATCGACAAGCAGGCCGTCGAAGGTGGAAACCGAGACGTTGTCGAATTCCGCAGTCCCCTCCGAGAGCATGGCGACGCGCTCTTCCACCGTGAACAGGGGGTCCTTGGCCTGGTTGCGGAGGATGGCGACGACGAGGTGATCGAAGATCTTCGCGGCGCGGGCAATCAGGTCCAGATGGCCGTTGGTCACGGGGTCGAAGCTGCCGGGATAAATCGCTTTGACGGGGTTCACGCCAGATGCATTCTAACTGGTTTCCCAGCGCCATCGCAGCATTCGAACCACCGGCGTCACTCCGGTTTATCGATGCTCGATGAAGAGAGCAGGCCGCGCTCGGCCCGCTCAGGCTTCTTCCCAACTACCAAACACTTCGCCCAACGCACTGCAAATCTCTCCCAGAGTCGCACAGGCGCGCACACAGTCCAGGATGAACGGCATGGTGTTGGCGGCGGCAACACCATCCGTTGCCGCTTCGGGCTGTTTCTCCGCAGCGCGTCGCAGGGCGTCGAGTGCGCGCTCCACCGCTTCGCCCGATCGGCTCGCGCGCAGCCTCTTCAGCTTCGCTGTCTGCGCGTCGCGGACGCTTTCATCGATGTAAAGCGTTCGCGGCGGAGCGTCGTCCATCGCGTGCTGGTTCACGCCGACGATGATCTTTTCGCCCTCTTCGACGGCCCGCTGATAGGCGTAGCTCGCTTCGGCGATCTCCTTCTGCGGGTATCCCGCTTCGATGGCCTTCACCATCCCACCCATCGCGTCGAGCTTTTCGAAGATGCGGAACGCCCCCTGCTCCATATCGAGCGTCAGCTTCTCGAGGAAATACGATCCACCCAGAGGGTCGATCACATCCGCCACGCCCGATTCATGGGCGAGAATCTGCTGCGTGCGCAGCGCGACCCGCGCAGCGTCCTCAGTCGGCAACGCCAGCGCCTCGTCAAAGCCGTCAGTGTGGAGCGATTGCGTGCCGCCCAGCACGGCGGCGAGCGCCTGAAGAGCGACCCGCGCAATGTTGTTCATCGGCTGCTGCGCTGTGAGCGAAACGCCCGCCGTCTGCGTGTGGAAGCGCATCCAGGTGGAGCGTGGATTCTTCGCGCCGAAGCGCTCGGTCATCACCCGATACCAAACCTTGCGCGCCGCCCGATACTTGGCGATCTCCTCGAAGAAGTCGTTGTGGGCATTGAAAAAGAAACTCAGCCGCGGAGCGAAGCCGTCCACGGCCAACCCGCGCCGCAGCGTCCACTCCACATACTCAATACCGTCATACAGCGTGAAGGCCAGCTCCTGCAGCGCCGTCGATCCTGCTTCGCGAATGTGGTAGCCGGAGATGGAGATGGGGTTGAAGCGCGGCGTATGGCGAGCGCCGAACTCCAGCGTGTCCACCACCAGCCGCATCGAAGGAGCCGGCGGATAGAGATACTCCTTCTGCGCGATGTATTCCTTCAGGATGTCGTTTTGCAATGTGCCGGAAACTTGCTGCCAGTCTGCGCCCTGCCGTTCGGCGACCACCAGATACATGGCCCACAGCACGCTGGCAGGCGAGTTAATGGTCATCGAGACGGTGGTGCTGTCGAGCGGAATCCCCGTGAAGAGCGTCTCCATGTCCTCCAGCGAATCGATGGCCACGCCGCACTTGCCAACCTCGCCCTCACTTTTCGGATCGTCGGAATCGCAGCCCATCAGCGTGGGCAGGTCGAATGCGACGGAAAGCCCGTTGGCTCCGCCCTCAAGCAGGTATTTGTAACGGCTATTGGTCTCTTCCGGCGAAGCGAACCCGGAAAACTGCCTCATGGTCCACAACCGGCCGCGATAGCCGGTGGGATGAATGCCGCGCGTGTAGGGCGGTCGCCCCGGCAGACCGAGGTACGCGCCCTGGTTTTGCTCCCAGTCCTCGGGCAGATCGGCCTCGGTATAGAGGCGCCGAACAGGAACCCCCGAAATCGTGGTGAAACGCGCGTCGCCCGCCTCGTCGCGATTGACACCGGTCGCCGCACCCACGGGTTGCTCCGGAGCCTTCGCCAGCGCCGACTCAAGCGTCTCCTGCGCCCAGCGTATCTCCTCCGCCGACGGATGACGATTCGCCGTCAGATCGGCGAGCACTGACTCGCGAGTACGGATGCCTTTATCCGGCATGGTGTGCGTCCCTTGAACGTTCAGCATAGGAGGAATGGTGTGCGGGGAGCAAGCCTGGAAGTGTCATGCGGATATCTCGCCCCTTGAAGCCGGCGCGCCTCGCTCCTGCTCCCATGCCTTCGCGTACTTCCAGCTCACATAGGCCGAGTGATACAGGTGCAGCAGCAACCCCTCGCGCCCATCGAGGAATCCGAGGCGAAAAATGTAGTTGTAGACGAACGTGGCAACAGGATTCAGGACGACGTTCCAAAGGAAGGCAAACAGAGACCGGCTGGGCTTTCTCTTCGCGGCCAGCTTTCCCATCTCGGTGCTGTACCGGTTCATATGCTCGATATAGGGAGCCAGCGCGGGATAGGCGTAATGAAGGATGTCGCCCCGAAGAAAGCCGGGCTTGCCCGCAAACTGCGGCGTGCTGTGTGGACCCGCACCCTCGCTCAACCGCGCCGATCCGCGGCGGAACAGGCGCAGCTTGCGATCGGGATAATAACCCCCGTGGCGCATCCAGCGGCCGAAGATCATGTTCAGGCGCGGGATCCAGTACGCGTCGTGCGCCGCGGGTCCGGCCAGCACCTGGCGAATTTCCTCGGCCAGTTCGGGCGAAATCACCTCGTCGGCGTCGAGCAGCAGAATCCAGTCGCGCGTGCAATGGTCCAGGGCGATATTTTTCTGCTCGCCGTGTCCGACAATCGGTTGGTTGACGAGAAACTTCGCACCGAAGGATTCCCCAATCGAGGCCGTCCGATCCGTGGAACCGCTATCGACAATCACAATTTCATCGGCCCATCGGACGCTGGCCAGCGTGCGCGGCAGGTTCGCCTCTTCGTTCTTCGTGATCATCGCGACCGAGAGGGTTTGCGGCATGAACGCGGGCGGCGGAGTGGCAGCGAGCATCTCGCCCCGCTCAGCCATGGCGGAAGTGTAACAAGTGTGATTCCCCTCTCCGCCTGTCACCGAATCTTCAGCACCGATTTACGCGAATTGCGAGGCAGACCGACCACGATGGAACCGGATCATACCGCTGAAGCCGGGAGGGCCAATGCCCGCATTGGGACGCTTCACTGTCGCTGTGCTGATAATCACGGCGACCGTGCCGCTTTGCGCACAACAGCCGTCGGCAATCGCCGTTCCTCCGGACGTCCCATCGGAGTCCGCCCACGATCTGGTGCGCGATGTGATCTTCAACGAGCTTCACGACCGCGAACGCGACAGCCACTGGGAATATCGCAGCGAGTGCCTCTCTTCCGCGGACAATCTGGTCCGCGAGCAGGTCGAAACCGACAAAGGGCCCGTCTTTCGCATCCTCGAACAGAATGGGAACCCGCTCGACGCCGTCCAGCGTGAGCGTGAAGAGGAGCGTCTCGACCAGTACATCCACAGCCCCGGACAGATCGCGCGCGTGCAGCATGCTCATGAGGAAGATGAGTCGAGGCTTGCCGCTGTCATGGAACTGTTGCCGCAGGCATTCCTCTTCGACTATGAGCGCGTGCCCGACGGCGATCTCGCGCGCATCTCGTTTCGGCCGGATCCGGCATTCATTCCGTCGGGCTACGAAGCTCGCATCGTCCACGCGCTGGCCGGCACGCTCATCGTCGATGCCCGGCTGAAGCGGATGATCGATATGCGCGGCGTTCTGTCTGAGCGCGTCGACTTCGGCTTTGGACTTCTCGGTCACGTCGACAAGGGCGGTACTTTCGAGATTCACCGCCGCCGCGTCAGCGCAACCCGCTGGAAGACCGACCTGGTCGAGGTTCATGTCCAGGGGAAAATCCTGATGTTAAAGACGGTCAGCAAAGATCAGCGCGAGGCGCGCTCCGATTTCCGTCCCGTTCCGAGCGGAACCACGCTCGCCGACGCGAAAGAGATGCTCTCCCAGGTGACCAGCGAGACCGTCCAGGCCCGCCTCGTCTCCGCAGCAGCCCGGCGGAAATAGCTCCGCTCCGCTAAAACGGAATATCGTCGTCGGTGATTTCCGTGGACTGCACCAGGTCGTCGGCCTGCGCCGGCTGCCGCTGATCGTAGGACGAACCCCCGGACCGCGAAGAACCCGCCGATTCGCCCTCGCCGCGGCCGGAGAGCAGCACCAGATCGTTCACCACAATCTCGGTCTTGTACTTCTTTTGTCCGTCCTTGTCGTCCCACGAGCGCGTCTGGATGCGCCCTTCGACGTACAGCTTCGACCCCTTCTTCACATAGTCGCGCACGATCTCCGCAAGCCGCTGGTAAGCGACCAGGTTGTGCCATTCCGTGCGCTCCTGAAACTCGCCGCTCTTATCCTTAAAACGCTCGGAGGTGGCCAGCGTGAAGTTGGCTACGGCCGAACCGCTGGGCAGGAACTTCACTTCGGGATCCTTGCCGACATTGCCAATCAACGTGGCTTTGTTGACGCTTCTCGCCATAACAGGTTCTCCGGATCGAATCGATTCTGATGAAGAATAGCAGGAACGGTCAGGGGGTAACAGCTTCCGCCGGTCAGCGTTACGTTACGCAGGGAACGTGCGCCTGGACCAGCACCGGCCGCTCACAGCGCCTGATTGATCTGCTCGATCAGCTCCTCCGTCGTTGGCGCCGGAGGCAGGCAGGAGGTTCCCCGGCAGACCAGCGCCACTGCGCCCGAATTGCCGGCAGCGCGCTGCGGGAGATGCGGCAGCGTCTCTGCCAGAACCGGCGGCAACGCGCCCGACCCCGCTTGCCCGGTGCTGAGCGAAATGACCGCTTTGTTTACCGCGTAGCGCGCGTTCGCAACAGCGGTGAGCCGGCGCGCGCTCTCGCCCGCGCCCACGATCACCACCTGAATCGGCGGCAGCAGCAACCGTTCCAGCGCCAGAGCGTAGCTGCCGGCGTAGAGGCCGTAGTGTTCGATGACGCCGGCAAAAGCAGCCAGCGTATCTTCGGCTTTCTCGCGAAAATCATGGCGCCCGCTGAGCGCCTCCAGCCGCAGCAACGCCGCCGCAGCCGTCGAATTGCCGGCCGGCGTAGGCGAATCCTGCATCGGCTTGCGCCGCGCAGCCAGCGCGCCCATCTTGTCGCCGGCATTTTTCTCCGTGTCGTAAAACCCGCCGTTTTCAGAATCGTGAAAGCGCTCCACCATGGCCTCGGCCAGCTGCATCGCCGCTTCGTAATAGCGCAGCTCCCCCGTCGCCTCCCACGCATCGACGCACGCATGCGCGAGCAGCGCGTAGTCATCCAGCACACCCGGGATTCGCCGCGCGGCGGCGGCGGCATCGGGATACGCAATCACGTGCATCAGGCCGGTGCGCGCATCCCACCCCTCGCGCAGAATGCGATTGAGCGTGAGCAGCGCAAATTTCCGAGGCGCCTCCAAATCCAGTACCCGCGCCGCGTCGAGATACGCCGAGATCGCCAGCGCATTCCATCCCGTGTACACCGTCTTGTCGATAAACGGCGTCGGCCGCTTAAGCCGCGCAGCGTACAGCTTCTCTTTCGCAGCGGCCAGATCGCGTTCCACGCCGGACGGATCGTGCTGCAGGCGTGCGGCGGCTTCCTCCAGAGAGAAATTCCGATGCAGCACGTTTTTCTTCGGGTTGTGGTG
>JASHPM010000073.1 GCA_030038115.1 Acidobacteriaceae bacterium
GCGACGACCCGGTGGCAGCGGGGCAGAATGTGCTGCTGAGCGCGCAGATTGGAAGCGACGACACATTTTCGCAGACGGCGGCGTCGACGCAGAGCATGCTGCAGGTGACCGATTCGGCGCTGAGCACGGTGGTGAGCCAGTTGACGTCGGCGGTCTCGCTGGCGACGGAGGGGAACAACGGGACGCTGAACGGGAGCAATTTAGCGTCGATCAGCAACCAACTGGAGGGGATTCGCGACGAGGTGCTTTCGCTGGCGAACACGACGTATCTTGGACAGTATCTCTTTTCGGGCAGCAAGGGGACCACGCAGCCGTACACGCTGGATACGAGCACGTCGCCGGCGGTGGCAACCTATAACGGAGACGACAACGCAAACAGCGTGAATTATCTGGAGACGCCGAACGGGCAGAAGATCCAGCTGAATATACCCGGAGACCAGATTTTTTCGGCGCCGGGGAGCGATGTACTGGGGACGCTGAATGCGCTGATTGCGGATTTTTCTTCGGGAACGGCGTCGTCGACATCGGAAGCCGATGCCCAAGCCCTGAGCACGGCGCTCAGCAACGTAAGCCAGCAGCGGGTTGTGATCGATAACTCGCTCTCGCGCCTGACGGCGGCGGAGAACTACACGCAAAGCGAGTCGACACAGCTGACTGCGGCGCAAACTACTCTGCTGCAGGCGAACGTGGGGCAGGTGGCGACGCAACTGAGCACGGCGGAGACGCAGCAGGCAGCACTGAGCCAGGTGATTGCGACTCTGGGCAAGCAGAGTTTATTTAACGATATCTGAGGCGGCTTAGACGGGACGAGTCGCGATGATGGGTGGTTCCATTCTGAGGAATTGCGACCCGGGTTGTACGCCTGTTCAGGTCTGAAGGAGGGAGACGTGGGCGGCCTCTATTGTGCGGGGCCGCCCGTTGCGTTAGTGCACCTGGAAATCCTGGGTGAGCGGCGTGTTCTCCGACGAATCGCCGACAAAGACGACGAATTTGCCGGGATCGACCTGCCAGTCATTCTTTTGATCGCTCCAGTAAGCAAGAGAGCGGCGGTCGAGCGTGATAAGAACATGATGCGTGTCGCCCGGACCGAGGCGAACCTTTTCGAATCCCTTGAGCTCTTTTGCGGGACGCTTGACGGTGGCGGAAGGATCGCCGACGTAGACCTGGGCGACGGTCGCTCCCTCGCGCTGGCCGGTGTTGGTGACGTCGAAGGAGACGGTGTAATCCAGCTTCCCCTGATCGTTGGTCGGAGGGGGTGAGACTTTCAGGTTCGAGAAGGAGAAGGTGGTATAGGAAAGGCCAAAACCGAAGGGGAAGAGCGGTTTTTTGTCGAACGAAGTGTAGTACCGATAGCCGAGGAAGACGCCTTCCTTGTATTCGACGTGTGGTGTCTGGCCTTTGGGCACCGGCGGCGCGTAGTAGTTGTCGTGAACGGGATTTTCGTCCCAGGAGCGTTCGAAGCTGATGGGCAGATGGCCCTCCGGAGAATGGAGACCAAGAAGAATCTGAGCCAGGGCGCGGCCGCCTTCCTGACCGGGATACCAGTTATGGAGGAGCGCGGGCACGCCCGAGAGCCAGCGATGCACGTCGACGTCGCCCCCGGCGGTGATGGAAACAATGGTGTGAGGATTGGCCTGGGAGACGGCCTGAATCAGCTCGTCCTGGCCGAAGGGTAGTTCATAGGTGCGGTCGAAGCCCTCGCTCTCGGTGGAAGGGTCGAAGCCGACCGCGACAACGGCAGCATCGGCGAAGGAAGCGACCTTCTTTGCCTCGGGAGAGACGAGCTCTTCAACGCCGCGGATGCCGAGGCCGATACGTGGATACGCGGCGTCGGGCCAGTAGTCGAGTTCGATCGGAACAGCTTTTCCCGCGGTGAGGGGAAGCTCGACGTAGCGAGGCGCCTGACCTTCGCGCGGGGGTTGATCGATCACAGTCTTGCCGTCGACGATGAGCTTGTAAGCATCGGAGCCGCCCGCGCCGGCGAGGAAGAGATAAGATTCGGTTTTCGCCGGCATGTATTGCATGGTGAAGCGAATGCTGTGACGGACCCTGGAGGGCGGCGTCCACTCTTCTGAGCGATACATAGCGATGCGGCGCGCGGCCGAGACGGTGGGCGTACCGTTGAAGCCGGGATTGTCGAAGGTTTCGATTTTGACCTGGGAACCGACCCAGGGATTGTCGGGAACTCTCCCGGATGGGTCGTAGAATTCGGTCTCCTGCATGATTTCGGCAGCAGACGGAAGGCCCGCGGCGTACAGAACCTTTACTTTGCCGGCGAGCGCGTTGGAGAGGCCGGTCATGATGCTGACCGGGGCGAAGGCGTCGACATGGGAGCTGCCGCCGCCGCCGGGCTCGGCCGGCCATGCATCGGGGCCGAGAACGGCGATGGTATGAATCTTGTCAGCGTCGAGTGGGAGGAGATTGCCCTCGTTTTTGAGGAGGGTGATGCTTTCGAGCGCCTCCTGCAGGGCGACGGTGCGGCCTTCCTGGCTGAAGCGGGGAATGGCGGGGTCGGTCTGGTCGCGATCGAGGAAGCCAAAGCGGATGGCGGTGCGGAAGATGCGGCGGACTTTCTCGTCGATGGTGGCCTCGGAGACCTGGCCGCTTTTGATTGCGGGGAGCAGGTTGTTCGGATTCATGAAGCGGCCGGAAGGCATTTCAAGGTCAAGGCCACCGTTGGCGGCGCCCACCGCGGAGTATGTGGCATCCCAGTCGGACATGAGGATACCGTCGAATTTCCAGTCGCCTTTGAGAATGTCGAGATTGAGGTGGGTGTTCTGCGTGGCGTGGACACCATTGAGAAGGTTGTAGGAATTCATGACGGCGCCGACGTGACCTTCCTTAACCGCGGCTTCGAAGGCGGGCAGGTAGATTTCGCGCAGCGTGCGTTCGTCCATATCGGAGCTGACGTTGTGGCGGTCGTACTCCTCGTTATTGGCGGTGAAATGCTTGACGGTGGCGATGACGCCTTCACTTTGCACGCCGCGAATGTAAGCGGCGGCGGTTTGTCCGGAGAGATAGGGGTCCTCGCCGAAATATTCGAAATTGCGGCCGTTCATGGGCGCGCGGTAGATGTTGATACCGGGACCGAGGATGAAATTGACGCCGCGAGCGCGTGCGTCTTTTGCGATGGACTCGCCCATTTGGCTGGCGAGATTGGGATCCCAGGAAGCGGCGAGGGCGATACCGCCGGCATAGGCGGTGTCGGGCCCCCACGTACGCACGCCTTCGGGGCCGTCGCTCATCTTAAGGGAGGGAAAGCCGGCGGAGGGCTCGGCGCGGATGAACATCTCGTCGAGACCGCCGATGAGCTCGAGTTTTTGCTGGAGGGTCAGCTTTGCGATCATGGCGTCGACGCGCTGCTCGATCGCGGGACTATCCGGGACGGGGCCCTGCGCCCGGAGATGGCCAGGCAGGACACAGAGAATGCAGCCGAGAAGCGGCACAGCGATGTGAAACGTTTGATTGCGCACCTGGACACTCCTGAACAGACGGCAACCAGACTCGCAGAGGGTTGTGGATTTGTAAAGGCGGAAGGGCGCGTCGGAGGGTTACTTATTTGGGGAGGATATGCGTCCGTAGTAACATAAGGAAATTTTCCCGGACCACGGTTTGGGTCTGAGTGGGAGCGCGATTGGGGCAGGAAAGGATTGTCGGCAAGCCGGCGCTGCGCAAAGAAGGCATGGCCAAGGTGTGCGGGCGCGCGCAGTATATCGACGATCTAACGATGCCGGGGATGCTGCACGGGGCGACGGTGCGCAGCAGCATCGCGCGCGGGCGGATTCTGGGGATTGAGTTTGGAGAGGGTATTCCCTGGGACGAATTTGTGATCGTCACAGCGACGGATATCCGGGGCGAGAACGAGATTGCGCTGATCAACCACGACTGGCCGTGTTTGGCCGCCCAAGTGGTCAATCATCCGGAAGAGCCGATTGTGCTGCTGGCGCATGCGGATCGGCATCTGCTGCCGAAGGCGGTTGCGGCGGTGCGCGTGAGCTACGAGGAGTGGCCGGCGGTGTTCTCGATGGAAGAGAGCGAGCGCCGCGACCCGGTGATATGGGGCGAGGACAACGTCTTCAAGACGTTTTTGATGGAAAAAGGCAACATGGACCTGGCATGGGCCGGCGCGGACCTGATTGTGGAGGGAGAATACACGACGGGCGCGCAGGAGCACCTCTATATCGAGAACAACGGCGCGATTGCAGCGTATTCGGCGGAAGAAGGGCTAACGGTTTGGGGATCGCTGCAGTGCCCGTTTTACGTGCACAAGTCGCTGGTGAAGATGACGGGGCTCCCAGAGCAGAAGGTGCGGATTGTGCAGGTGGAGACGGGCGGGGCGTTCGGGGGAAAAGAAGATTATCCGTCGATGATTGGGGCGCACGCGGCGCTGCTGGCGATGAAATCGGGCAAGCCGGTGAAGATTGTCTACGACCGCGCAGAAGATATGGCGGCCACGACGAAACGGCATCCGTCACGGGTGCGGCACAGGACAGCGGTAACGCGGGAGGGAAAGCTGTTGGGCGCGGAGATTGAGATTGCGCTGGATGGCGGCGCGTATTCGACGCTGTCACCGACGGTGCTGTCGCGAGCGACGATCCACGCGGGCGGTGCCTATTACTGGCCGAATATTCGGGTGCGGTCGAAGACATTGGCGACGAATTGCCCGCCGCACGGGGCGTTTCGCGGATTTGGCGCGCCGCAGACCCTGTTTGCGATGGAGCGGCACATGGATCACGTTGCCGAGGCGCTGGGGATGGCGCCGGATGAACTACGGCGCAGGAATTTTCTGAGGCCGGGGCAGACGACCACGACGGGACAGGTGATTGGGGAGGACATCGACCTCCAGCATCTGATGGAGCGCGCGCTGGCTGAGTCGAGGTACAACGAGAAACGGGAAAGGTTCGCGCGAGAGAATGCCGGCGCGGGATTGAAGAAGAAGGGTATTGGGTTGGCGGCGTTTCTGCACGGTTCGGGATTCACGGGTTCGGGTGAGCGGTATCTGAATTCGCTGGCGGCGATGGACATGACTGGGGAGGGAAAAGCGCGGGTACTGGTGTCGAGCACGGAGTTCGGACAGGGGACGAATACGATTCTGTGCCAGATTGCAGCGGAGACGCTGGGGATCGAATACGACGCAGTGGAGATGGGCCCACCGGACACGAGCGTCGTTCCGAATACCGGGCCGACGGTGGCTTCGCGGACGTCGATGGTGGTGGGGAAGCTGGTGCATTCCGCCGCGGTGGGGTTGAAGAAAACGCTGCTGGCAAGCGGATTGCTGCGGGAGGGGTACTCGACGGAAGAATTTGTAGCAGCGGCTCGCACTTATGTTGCCCGGTACGGACAGTTGCGAGCGGAAGCCCGCTATGAGGCTCCGCCGGGCGTGCATTGGGACGATCAGCAGTATCGCGGCGAGGCGTATGCGGCGTATGCATGGGCCGTGTATGTGGCCGAAGTGACGGTGGATCTGACAACGTGCGGGGTGACTGTCGACGATTTTGTCGCGGTGCAGGAAGTGGGGCGGGTGCTGAACCCAGTGCTGGCGACAGGGCAGATTGAAGGCGGCGTGGCGCAGGGCATTGGATGGGCTCTGTATGAAAAGGTGGTGTGGGGCCGCGGCCGGATGCAGAACAATCAGATGACGAACTACATCATTCCCACCTCGCAGGACATTCCGCCGATTCGCATCTTCTTTGAGGAGCGGCCGTTCGGACATGGGGCGTACGGGGCGAAGGGCATTGGCGAATTGCCGATGGATGGGCCTGCGCCGGCGATTCTGAACGCGATTGCGCATGCGATGGGGAGGCAGTTCGACAGTGTGCCGTTGCTGCCCGAGGACATTTTTCGCGAGATGACGGTGAGAGAGCCGGAGCGGGAGGTGGTGGCTCTGTGAGCCCTGAGCATTATGCGCTGCGCGTAAACGGAAAACTGCGCAAGGTGGATGCGCATCCGATGGCGCGGCTGCTGGATGTGCTGCGATTCGATCTGCAATTGACGGGGACGAAAGAAGGATGCGGAGAGGGCGAGTGCGGCGCGTGCAGCGTGCTGATGAACGGCGAGCTGGTGAACAGCTGCCTGATTCCGGTGGCGCAGGCGGATGGTGCGGTGATCGAAACGGTCGAGGGACTGGGCGAGGATGAGCGGCTGCATGCGGTGCAGAGGGCGTTTCTGGAATGCGGCGGGGCGCAGTGCGGAATGTGCACGCCGGGGATGCTGGTAGCGGCGGCGTATTTGCTGAGGAAGAATCCGCATCCGGATGTGGCGGCGATTCGCGAGGGGCTGAACGGGAATTTGTGCCGGTGCACGGGCTATATGAGGATTTTTGAGGCGGTGGAGCGGGCGGTGAGCGGATGAGGTCGCATCCCGCCGAATACGAGATGGCATCGCCAGGAAGTCTGGAGGGCGTGCTGCTGCTGATGAACGAAGAGCCGGGACAGTGGCTGCCGGTTGCGGGCGCGACCGAGGTGATGGTGCTGTTCAGCGCCGGAAAGCTGGGCGCACGGCGGCTGGTGAATCTTTGGGGATTGGCGGAGCTGCGCGAGATTCGCGAGGATACGGGATCGTTGACGCTGGGCGGAGGGTGCACGTTCAGCCAGATTCGCAATTGCGAGGCGGTGCAGCGGCATTTTCCGCTGCTGGCGCAGGCGGCGGCGTGGACGGGCGGCATCGCGAATCAGAATCGGGCGACGATTGCGGGCAACATCGCGAATGCGTCACCGGCGGCAGATTCAGCTCCGGTGCTGCTGGCGTATGACGCGGAGCTGGAGCTGGTGTCGGCTCGGGGAACGCGGCGGATGGCTTACGGGGAGTTTCATCTGGGATACAAGAGGACAGCGCTGGAGCCGGCAGAGCTGATTCGGTCGATTACGGTAAAAAAGCACTTTGACGGTTACGTTTCTTACGGACGGAAGACGGGAGCACGCAATGCGCAGGCCATTTCGAAGGTCTGCGTAGCGGGTGTGGGGCGAGTACAGCAGGGAAGAGTGCAGGATGTGCGGATCGGGATGGGAGCGGTGGCACCGGTGCCGCTGCGGCTAAGCAGCGTGGAGGCGGTGGTTCTCGGGGAACGGATCTCGGATGCTGCGATCTCGGAGGCGCGGCGTGCGCTGAACGCGGCAATTGCGCCCATCGACGACATTCGGTCTGTTGCGGAGTATCGACGATTCGTGGCCGGGAATCTGCTGGAGGAGTTTTTGCGGGATCTGGCGGCGTCGGGCGAAGGGCTGAGTCCGGCATTGGCGCGATGGAATGCGCTGCCGGAGATGGAGGCCGCTGAGGAGTTGCTGGCGTGCTGCGGTTCCCAACGGTGGGCGCAGGAGCTGACGAGGCTACGGCCGTTTGGGTCGGACGCGGTGCTGTTTGAGACATCGGATCGCGTGTGGTGGGGACTGAGAAGCGAGGATTGGGAGGCGGCATTTCGCAGTCATCCGCGAATTGGCGAACGCAAGGCGCCGACGGTGGCGACGAAACAGTCCGCGGCGTGGTCGCGCCAGGAGCAGGAGGGAGTCCATGCACAGAACGCGGCGACGCTGGCCGAACTGGTGCGGCGGAATGAGGAGTATGAGGCCCGCTTCGGGCGAGTCTTTCTGGTGTGTGCGACGGGGAAGTCGGCTGCGGAGATGCTGGAGATCCTGAAGCGGCGGCTCGAGAACGATGCGGCAACGGAACTGCGAGAGACTGCAGAACAGCAGCGCCAGATTACGCAACTGCGGCTGCGGAAGTGGCTGAGGGTATGAGCGGAATTTCGACACACGTACTCGATTTGACGCGTGGAAGACCGGCGGCGGGCGTGGAAGTCCGCTTGTGGCGCGAGGCAGGCGGCCATTGGGAGGAGGTGTCGAAGCGGAAGACCGACGCGGATGGGCGCGTGAAGAGCATGTTGCGCGAAAACGAAACGGTCGAGAGCGGGAGGTATCGGCTGCGGTTTGAAACGGGCGAGTATTTTCGAGAGCACGGGGGCGAGGCGCTGCATCCGTTTGTGGAGGTTGCTTTCGAGGTTCGAAACGCAACTGAGCATTATCATGTTCCATTGCTCGTGACACCGCATAGCTATTCCACGTACAGAGGAAGCTGACGAGGGATGATTGCGCTGGGGGAAAATCGGTACGGTAAATCGCGCGTGCGCGTGATGAAGGTGGAGCGGGACGGCGAGCGCCACACAGTTCACGAATGGAATGTGGAGGTGTGGCTAAAAGGAGACTTCGCGAGCTGCTTTGAAGATGGCGATAACAGCCGGATTCTGCCGACGGACACGATGAAGAATACGGTTTATTACCTCGCGCGCGGGTCAAAGGCCCCGGATGCGGAAGGATTTGCAACGGAGCTGGTTACGTATTTGCTGGAGAACAATCCGCAGGTGGAGGAAGCGGGCGCGACGATTGCGGCGACGCCGTGGGCGCATATCCACGCGGGCGGAACGGTGCATGGGACGGCGTTTGTTCAGGAAGGCGGCGGAATTGCAACCGCGACGGTGACGTATCCACGAGAAAGAAAGGCGACGGTAACATCGGGCTTCAGGGGTCTGGCGATCCTGAAAACGGCGAAGTCGGGCTTTGCCGGGTACATCAAAGACAAGCTGACGACGCTGAAGGAAACGAATGACCGGCTACTGGGAACCCTGGCGTCTGGTGAGTGGGAGTATGCGGAAAGCGTCGATTACTCAGCTGCGCGGGCGCGCATTATGGATGCGCTGTTGAACGCGTTTGCTCGGCACGATAGTTTGTCGGTGCAGCAGACGCTGTATGCGATGGGAAAAGCCGCGCTGGAGGCTGAGCCGAAGATTTTTGAGATTCGACTGTCGATGCCGAACAAGCACTGCAACCTGGTGGATCTAACACCGCTGGGCGCGGACAATCCCAACCATATATTTGTGCCGACCGATGAGCCGCATGGCTCAATTGAGGCATGCGTGAGGAGAGCCGGTTGAGCCTGACGACGACCGGCGAAGCATCCCGCGTTGCTCTGGCCAGAGAAGGCGCAGGAAAGCTGATGCATCGGTGCAAGGTGCTGGCACAATGCACAGAGAAGCCCGGGGAGATTCTGCGGACATTCCTTTCGCCAGCGATGGACGAGGTTCATGGGACGATGCGGCCGTGGATGGAGGCTGCGGGGATGACGGTCGCAGTGGATTGGGCGGGGAATCTGCGCGGGTTGTATGCGGCGGACGGAAACGAAAGCGCGCCGCGACTGCTGATCGGGTCGCATCTTGATACGGTGCCAAATGCCGGCGCCTACGACGGCGTGCTGGGTGTGCTGATGGGTTTGGCGCTCGTGGAAGCGCGTGCGGTAAGGAGTTATCCGTTTGCCATTGAGGTGATCGGATTTTCGGATGAAGAGGGGACGCGTTTTGGGGCGCCATTTTTGGGCAGCCGCGCGGTGGTGGGGGAGCTGGAAAGCAATTTGTTGCAATGCGTCGACGGCGACGGGGTTTCTGTTGCGGACGCGCTGCGAGATTATGCGGCGCTGCGGCCGGAGACCGTCGAGGCAGCGCTGTCGCCGCGCGCCGCAGCGTACCTGGAGTTTCATATCGAGCAGGGTCCAGTGCTGGAGAGCAGGAATCTCGCGTTGGGAATTGTGGAGGGATTGGCTGGGCAGAGCCGCTGCAATGTGGAGTTCCGGGGGCGGGCTGGGCACGCGGGGACGAATCCGATGAAGCAGCGCCGGGATGCGCTGGCCGGCGCGGCAGAGTGGATCACCACAGTGGAGGCGATCGCGAAGCGGTATGAGAACGCGGTGGCAACGGTGGGGCAGATTGCGGCGGAGCCGGGCGGAGTGAACGTGATTCCCGGGGTCGTGCGCTGTAGCGTGGATGTGCGGCACGCGGAGGATGCGGTGCGCGCGGCGGTGGTACAGGGAATTCTGGAGGAAGCGCGTGCGATTGCGGCAAAGCGCGGCTTGCACGTGAAGATCGCGCAGTATCACGAGCAACCGGCGGTGAAGCTGAATGCGGAGCTGGTGGCACTGGCGGAGCGCGCGGCGGGGCATGCGGGCTATGCGACGAAGCGGATGACGAGTGGGGCGGGGCACGATGCGATGGTGATTGCGCCGCACGTGCCGTCGGCGATGGTGTTTCTGCGCAATCCAGGAGGGGTGAGCCATCATCCCGACGAGAATGTTGCGGAAGAGGATGTGGCGGCGGCGATCCACATGGGGCTTTGTTTTCTGGATGAGTTTGCGGCGCATGTGAAAGGGAAAGGACAAAGTGCATAGCGGAGTCCACAATCTGGGGCACACGCGGAGCGTGCGGCGGGCGAGTTATTTGCTGCAAACGCCGGACACATTTATCCGTACGCAGATTCCCGGGACAAGCAGGGCGAGCGTCATCGTTCATACTTCTCCGGCAATGGGAGCGGGTTTCACGCAGTACACGGTGGAGTTTGAGCCGGGCGGAGTGCTGGGGGCGGCGGCGGCGCAGCGATTTGTGTATGTGCTGGAGGGATCGGTTGCGGTGGATGCGGGCATGCACAAGCACGCGCTGGGAAAAGGCGGATACGCGTACATCCCGCAGGGCGCGGAGCAGCGCGTGTCGGCGATTGGAAACGCGCGGGCGGTGGTGATTGAGCAGCCGTATCGGCAGGTGGAGGGAATCGATGCGCCGGAACTGCTGGTGGGGCACGAGCCGGAGGTTGCACCGCAGGCGCCGATGGACGGTGTCGACCTGCAGATGCGGTCGCTGTTGCCGGATACGATGGCGTTTGATTTTGCGGTGAACACGATGACGTACGAACCGGGCGCGGCGCTGAACATGGTGGAGATTCATGTGATGGAGCATGGGTTGCTGATGCTGGAAGGGGGCGGCATCTATCGGCTCGATGACGACTGGCATCCGGTGACGGCGGGCGACTTTATCTGGATGGCGCCGTATTGCCCGCAGTGGTTTGGTGCTTTGGGGAAGGTGCCGGCGAAATATCTCATCTATAAAAACTGGAATCGGCATCCGCTGAGGTGAGGATGAAGATCGAAGTGGATGCGGAGCGGCTGGCGCAGGAGATTGACGGGCTGGCGGCGATTACGGAAGCGGAGCCGCCCGCAGTGACGCGCGTGGTGTTCACCGAGCAGGATCTGCGCGCGCGTGCATGGCTCAGGGAGAGATGTGAGGAAGCGGGACTGGCGATCCGCGCGGACGCGGCCGGCAACACGTTCATGCGCTGGGAGGGTTCGCGGCCGGAGTTGCCAGCAGTGGCGACCGGATCGCACATCGATGCAATTCCTAATGCGGGAAGATTTGATGGTGTTGTCGGCGTGCTGGGGGGGCTGGAGGCGATTCGCGCGCTGCAGCGGAGTGGGCTTAGACCGGAACGGTCGATTGAGCTGATTCAGTTCACGGCGGAAGAACCGACGCGATTTGGCGTGGGCTGTATTGGAAGCAGGCTGCTGGCCGGGGTGCTGGGGCCCGATGCCGATGAACGGCTGCGCGGGAGCGACGACACGACGCTGAAGATGGCGAGGACGAATGCGGGGTTCCGGGGCAACCTGGCTTCGGTGCGACTGGCACGGGGAGCGTACGCAGCGTTTGTGGAGTTGCACATCGAACAGGGGCCGATCCTGGAGCGCGAGGCAATTGCAATCGGCGTTGTTACGAATATTGTGGGGCCAGCCAGTTTCTTCATCACGGTTGAGGGACAGGGTGGTCACGCGGGGGGCGTGCTGATGCCGGACCGGCACGACGCGCTGTGCGCAGCAGCGGAACTGATTGTAAAGATCGAGTCTCTGGCTCGAGGGTCGGGTTCTACGGATACCGTGGCGACAGTGGGGATTTGCGAGGTGCATCCTGGAGCCATCAACAGCATTCCAGGCCGGGTGAAGCTGGGGGTGGATGTGCGCGATACGGATGGAAAGCGGCGCGACCGGGTGCTCAACGAGATGCAGAGGACGGCGGAGCAGATTGCGCAACAGCGACAGGTACAAATTACGACGCAGATGCTGAATGCGGATGAACCGGCGGTTTCTTCGGCGGAGGTTTTGGCGGCAATTGAGCAAGGATGTGCCGAGGAAGAGCTGCGGTCGCGGAGGATTACGGCGCGCGCGTATCACGATTCGTCGTTCATGGCGAAGATTGCGCCGATGGCGATGATTTTCATTCCGTGCAGAGGCGGCGTCAGTCATCGGCCGGATGAGTATGCTGCCCCCGAGCACATTGTTGGAGGGGTAAGGGTGCTGGCGCGCACGCTGGCCGAACTTTCGCACGCGCACTGAGCGCCCAGGTTCGAGGCAGGACGGTCTAAGGTTCTTCGCGGGCGAGTTGTTCGCCGAGCATCAAGGCAAAACGTAACAGTCGACGATCGTCATTGCGAGCGGCGATGAGTTGCAGGCCGCAGTCGGGTGAGGGAAGGACGACGGCGGGATTTCCGCCGAGGCTGGCCGGCGTGGTCAGGCGCAGGATGCGGGCGCGAGTTTCGGTGTGGTCGGCTCCGGCGAGCAGGCGGCTCATGGACGACACAGGAGCGAGCAGAAAATCGAACTGGCGAAAGAGCTGTTCGTGCCGAACGCGGAAAGCCGTGTGACGCTGACGGAGATTCTGGATTTCGTTCGCGTCGAGGGAGGCTCCCCATTCGAGGCGGGCGGCGATGACGGGGTCGAATTCGTGAAAGAAGCCGGCGTGGAGTTTCGCGGCCTCGCAAGCCTGCAATGGAGCATAGATGTCCCAGGCTTCGGACCAGAAGGGTGGGTTGAATGGCACCAGGTGAGCGGAAGCGCGGAGAAGACGATCCTGCCAGAGGGACAGGTCGCGCAGGATTTCGGGATCGCAGGCTTCGAGCAGCTGTCCGGTTAACACGCCGATGCGGAGAGCGGGGGAGGTGGGTTGCTCGGGCGGCAGATCGAAGAGGGCTTCCGCGAGAAGAGGCAGATCACGCAGATCGCGGCAGAGCCAGCCGATGGTGTCGAAGGATGGAGCGAGGTGGTAGCCGCCGGTCCAGTCGCCGACGCCGAGAGAAGCGCGATAGCCCGCAAGCGAGCAGAGCGCGGCGGGAGCACGGACGGATCCGCCTGTGTCAGTGCCGATGGCGGCGAGGGCAGAGCCTTCCTGGATGGATGCGGCTGCGCCGCTGGATGAACCGCCGGTCAACAGCGCTGGGTTGGCGGGTTGGAGGCAGTCGCCGTAGTCGCGGTTTTCGCCAGTGATGCCGTAGGCGAGCTGGTGGAGGTGGGTCTTGCCGGTGATGACGGCGCCGGCGCGGCGCAGGCGGGAGGCGACCCAGGAATCGGCCGATGCTTTCTGTTTGTGGGCCGCATAAAATTTCGAGCCACTGCTTGTCGGGAATCCAGCCAGGTCGAAA
>JASHPM010000074.1 GCA_030038115.1 Acidobacteriaceae bacterium
TGCGGTCACAGATACAAATGGCCGAGCCGAGTTCTCCTTCACCGCGCCCGGTCTCGAGCTTTGGTCGCCCGAGCACCCGCGCCTTTACTCCATTTCCCTCCACGCCGGCGCGGACGACCTGAGAGACGAAATTGGCTTCCGCACCATCGAAGTTCAGGGTGATCAGATTCTCCTCAACGGCAAGCCTGTCTTCCTGCGCGGAATCAGCTATCACGACGAAGCGCCTTTCCGCTCCGGCCGCTCCTGGTCCGAACAGGATGCGCAAACCCTCCTCAGCTGGGCCCAGGAACTGCACTGCAACTTCGTCCGCATGGCCCACTATCCCCACACCGAAAACGAAACCCGCCTCGCCGACAAGCTCGGCATCATGGTCTGGTCGGAGATCCCTGTCTACTGGGGCATCGACTGGACAAACCCTCACACGCTCGATGTCGCCAAACATCAGCTCTGGGAGATGATCCGCCGCGACCATAACCACGCGTCTGTCATTCTTTGGTCGATGTCCAACGAAACACCAGAGAGCCCCGAGCGCAACGCCTTCATCCATCAGCTCGCCCAGGAAGCGCGCAGCGAAGATCCCACTCGCCTGATTACCTCAGCGATTGTTACGCATTTCAAAGGAACCACCGCAACCCTCGACGATCCTCTCGGCCAGGATCTCGACGTGCTCGGCTACAACGAATATCTCGGCTGGTATCAGGGCACGGCGGCCATCATCCCGGACTACACCTGGCAGAATCCCCTGGGTAAGCCGGTCATCATCAGCGAATTCGGCGCAGGCGCCAAAGCTGGCCTTCACGGCCCCGCCACCGAAATGTTCACGGAGGAGTACCAGGACAATGTGTATCGGCAACAGTTCCAAATGTTGGCGAAAATGCCGTTCCTGCGCGGCATGACGCCATGGGTTCTCATGGATTTCCGCTCACCCATGCGCCAGCTCCCCGGCGTTCAGGACGATTACAATCGCAAAGGTCTGGTCTCTGACAAAGGAGAAAGGAAGAAAGCCTTCTTCACGCTCCAGGACTACTACGCAAAGATGAACAAGTAGCGATTCGGCGGCTGCTGCTGCCGGCTACGGGCTACAGGCTGCGTTTACGCTCCTAGTCTTCCGAGCCCAATCCCGATCACATATGTCGCTGCGCCTTCCACCGCGCCCACCAGGGTCATCTCCAGCCCACTGGCCCACCACGAACGCACCGTGATGAGCGACTTCGCCGCGCCCACCGCAAAATGCGCAATCAGGGACACGATCGCGGACACGATGACCGCTGGATATCCCGTCATGAAGAAGAATGGCACAATCGGGATGAACGCACCCACCGCCGTCGACAACGCGCCCGACCATGCCGAGACGAACGGCTGGCTTAAGCCGTCTTCGCTCATATTCAGCCGCTCCGCCGCCAGCGCCCGCGTAAACTGCTCCGTGTCCTCGGCCAGATGCTCCACCACGTGATCGGCGTCGTCCCGCGGAATCCCCTTCACCTGGTAATACAGCGACAGCAGCTCGCGCGCCTCCGGCCCATTCATCTCAATCGCCTCGCGCTCGCGCGTCAGCTCCGCCTCGTAAATCTCCCGCTCGCTCTTCGCCGCCAGATACGCGCCCGACCCCATGGACAGCGCGCTCGCAATCATTCCGGCGATCCCCGACAGAAGCACCCAATGGCTGTTCCCCAGGGTCGCGCCCGAAACTCCGGACACGATCCCGAAGATCGCACCCAACCCGTCGTTCACACCGTAGATCGCGTCGCCGATCCAGCCTGCCGTTTGGCGGCCCGGCCGATTTCGCCGCGTGAGCAGTTCGTTCAGTTCCTGGCGGGCCATCTCTGAATTCGCGGGTGGCCTCGGATAGCGATGCCGTATCAGTTCGCTCAGTTCGCGATAGTGCTCCTGCTCGTCCGCGATCACCTTGTGCAGAATCGCTATACTCGGTTCGTCGCCCAGTTCCTTCAGTTGCTGCCCATACCGCGCAATGTCGCGGCTCTCATCGATCTCCAGCCGCCGCAGCGCCATCTGCGGCCCGCCCAGCCGGTTCACCAGCGTATCCGCGTCGCCCGTGAGTTTACCGTCGTACTTCGGCAGTTCCGCTCCCAGATCGCGAATGCGCTTCGCCCACAGCGCCGCATGCTGCGCCTCGGCTTCCGCCATGTGCCGCAGCGTCTGCTTGCGCACGGCATCGTCATCGCGCTCCGCCAGCGTGTTGTAGGTGTGGAAGCCGCGCATCTCCGCCTGCCAGTTTTCATGCAGCGCCTCCAGCACCTTCTGTTCTTTTTGCGACAAGGTCTGCGCCATGTCCTGCTAGCTCCCAATCTGATAGCTGAAACCAAATCGTCCGATCTGGATCGTTGAGTGCTCCGTTGGTGGCCAGATGCGAAACGATTCTACACGCGTCGTACCCGCCATCAGCGTGGCCAGCACGCTGCCTTCGGGCTGTCCCGTCGTCGCCTCATAAAAATGAACCAGCAGTCCGTTGTCCGTATGCTCGTAGCCCAGCACATATTCGCCAGGCGCCAGGCGCGTGTCAGTCCCCAGCCTCAGCGGAACCTGCGTCAGAAAGAAATGCGAGTACTTCCCCTCCGCCGAATACCCCGCCGTGATCAGCACCACGCCCGCAATATATTTTCCACGACCGTTCGTGATTCCGGAAGCCGACCGCATCTCCGTCTCGATCCGCTCCTGCACCACTGGCGCGCGCGCCGGGATCACTGAGCGCAACTCCGCGTCGCTTGCCTGCCGCCACTCCGCTGGCCGCGTCTCCTGCGACCATCCACCCCACGCCAGCGCCACCATCAGACTTCCCACGACCACCCATCCGCGCAACGGAACCGCCATTGATCACCTGCTCCCTGTTCCCTGTTCCCTGCCTTCAGTCCAGATGCACAATACCCCGCTGCAGCGCCGTAGTTGCCGCCTGCGTCCGATCTTCCACACCCATCTTGCTCAGCAAACTGTTCACGTGGGTTTTCACCGTCGCTTCCGAAATAAACAGCGCGCTTCCGATGTCCTTGTTGCTCTTGCCCGCCACGATCAGCCGCAGCACCTCCAGTTCGCGCGCTGTCAGCGTTGCGCCGCTCATTCGCTCCGCCAGCTTCTCCGCAACGCGCGACGGAATCCGCGATTTCCCCGCATGCACGATGCGCACCGCTTCCGTCAGCTCGTTAAGGTCCATGCCCTTCAGCAGGTATCCCTTCGCGCCCGCCTGCATCGCGCGATAAATGTCCTCATCGCCGTCAAACGTCGTCAGCACGATGATCCGCGCCGCCGGAAATTCCTTCCGAATGCGCTCGATGGCCTCCACACCATTCATCTTCGGCAGCCGCAGATCCATCAGCGTCACATCCGGCCGGTGTTTTCTGTACAGATCCACCGCCTGTTCTCCATCCGAGGCCTCCGCTGCCACCGCAAATCCGGGAACCGTTTTCAGCAGCGCCGCCAGCCCCTGGCGCACGATGTGATGATCGTCGACGATCAGGATGTTAATCGTATCCGCCATAGTTACGTTTGCTTCTCCGTCTCCCGGGCCGGGGTGACGCCCAGCGCCAGCCTCACCACGGTTCCCTCTCCGGGCCTGCTCTCCACCGTCAGCGTCGCCCCAATGGCCTCCGCCCGTTCACGCATGCCTGTCAATCCGAAATGTCCGCTGGGTCCGTCCAGCGGTGTCCCCGCAAACCCCCGCCCGTCGTCGCGAATCTCCATCCCGAACATACTCCCCTCGAATTCCAGGCGCAGCACAATGTTTGCCGCATCGCCATGACGAACCGCGTTCGCAACCGCCTCGCGCGCAATCCGTGTCAGCTCGCGTTCCACATCCTCATCCAGCGGATGGTTTGTCCCCGTCACATGCATCTGTACACGCGCTCTTCCGCCCGCTCTCGCCGCCACTTCCTCCGCCATCTTCAAAATGCGTACTGCCAGGTCCTCGCGCTCACTTCCCTGCCACCGCAGTTCCCAGATCGAGGTCCGCGCATCTTCCAGGCTGCTCCGCACCAGCGCCTGTGCACGTTCCAGCTGCTCCCTGGCCGCATCGACAGATTTCCGCATCAGCTGCGCCACCAGCTCCAGATGCACCGAAACCGCTACGAACCCCTGAGCCAGCGTATCGTGAATCTCCCGCGCTATGCGCGTGCGTTCCCCCAGCACCGCCTGAAATTCCCGCTCTGCGCGCAGCAGCCGCTGCCGCCACGCCAGATACGCCAGGCCCACAATCGCAGCCAGCACCAGCAGCCGGAACCACACCGTCTGGTACACGTGCGGCTCGACGCTCAGCTCCGCCGTTGCGGCCGCCTCGCTCCACACGCCATCGTTATTGCGCGCAATCACGCGAAACGTGTAGCGCCCATGCGGCAGATTTGTGTAATATGCCGCGCGCCGCGTTCCCGCGTCCACCCAACCATGATCGAACCCCTCCAGTTCATACCGATACTCGACCTTCTGCGGCTCCACAAAGCTCAATCCCGCGTAGTCGAACTCGTAATGGCTGTGCCCAGGTGCTATGTCCAGCTTCTCAATCGACGGCTGCGGCGCATCGTCCACGCTCACCTGCTCGATCACCACCTGTGGTGCCACGCGATTCACCGGCATGTGCTCGGGATCGACGCGCGCGATCCCCTTCAGCGTCGCAAACCACAGGGACCCATCCCTCAGCCGCAGCGCCGCGGGATGCCCGCCGCTGCTGCACTCGCTGATGCGCATCCCGTCCGCCACGCCGAAGCGCATCACCTCCGCCGCCGCACCTCCATCCGCCATGCGATTCAGCTCATCGCGGCTCACGCGATAGACCCCGGTGTTGGAGCTGAGCCACAAATACCCGCTGCCGTCCTCCAGAATCGCAATCACCCTTGTAGGCAATTGCCGGGAAGCAAGGCTCACAATTTTGCCGGCACGCATGCGATTCAGCCCGCCATCATTCGTTCCGATCCACAGTTCGTCGTCACGGTCCTCATAAAGCGACGTTACGACGTTGCTCGAGAGCCCATCTTTCGTCGTGAAATTCCTGATCTGGCCATCGCGAAATCGGCTGAGCCCGCCCAACGTCCCGATCCACAAGGCCCCATCGGGGCTCTGCGTCATCGCGCCGACCAGATCGCTGCCCAGCCCATCCAGCGCCGTCCATGTCGTGAACCTGCCCTTCTCATAACGCGACAGCCCGCGCCGCGTACCGATCCATAACTCTCCGCCGCGTCCCACATAGAGCGAGCGCACAAAGTCATCCGCCAGACCATCCGCCGTCGTGAACGCCCGCGCGACCTCGCCGCCACGGAGCAGGTTCAGCCCATCCGGCGTGCCCACCCACACATCGACATTCGCTGCCGCCGCTATCGACAAAACCACATTGCTCGACAAACCCTGCGCCGTCGTCAGCGCGCGAAATTTGCCATCCCGAAATACGTTGAGGCCGCCACCCTTCGTACCCACCCCAACATGCCCGGTCGGCGGCTGGGCAAGCGAGAGAACATATTCGTCGCTCAGCCCGTTTTCCGCCGTCAGCGTCGAGAACTTCCGGTCGCGCAGCACTGCCAGCCCACCCGATTCCGTGCCCAGCCACAAATCTCCCTCGCGATCCTCGGTTGCGCTCAGAAAAACATCGCTGCCCGGCAGCAACTCCTCACCGGCGCGTCCGTCCGTCGCAATCCGCACAAGCCCGCGCGCGGTGCCGGCCCACAGCATCCCGGCCCTGTCGCCATACAGAAAATCCACTCGTCCCGTCTTTTGCCCGAACGCCTCAACCCTATCTCCCTCGGCAAAGAACAATCCCGCATCTGTTCCGATCCACATCCGCCCCGCTCGATCGGCTGCCAGCGCGTTCACCGCGCTTCCTCCCGGCACCGACACATTCCTGCACCCCGATGCCGAGCACATCTCCAGCCCGGGCCGCAACACCGCCCATGCCCCGCCCTCGCGGTCGACGGCGAGCGCCAGCACCTCGCCAACGCCGCCCAACGGGCGAAAGACTCCGTCCGCGCCAGCCCGCATCAGTCCATCCGCCGTGCCCAACCACAGCGAACCCTCCGGACCCGCAGCCATCCTGCTGTTCTCCGTCAGTCCGGCATCCACTTCAACTCGCTTTCCGCGCTCGCCCTCAATCCGAAACAGCCCGGCAGCGGTCATCGCCCAAACCGTCCCGCGCCCGTCTTCGAACGTCCGCCACACCTGCGTCGCGGGAACGCCCTGGGCCGGTCCAAACGCCTCGATCTTTCCAGCCCGCATGCGCGCCAGGCCGCCCGATGTACTGATCCACAAATTTCCCGCACGGTCCTCCAGCAAATCGTCGACCAGATCGCTGGGCAATCTCGGGGTTCCGATCGCGCTGCTGTCGGCGCGAATGGGGTGGAGTCCCGGCATATTCGCCCGTGTATACGCCTGGAACTCCACACCGTCGAAGCGGACCAATCCGCCTTCTGTGGCAATCCACAGATACCCGTCGCGCCCCTGCACAATGGCGTGGACCGTGTTCTGCGGCAGACCCGTGTCCGTCTGCCACGACTGATAGCCGTATTGGGCCAGTGCCGTATGCGGATCGAGCGCCCTCGCCGGAACCGCCGCCAGCGCCATCGACGCAACACAAACGACACCGGCAGTACGCAGCCTGGACATGACAGAAGTTTCTTCAGGAATTCTATAGACCCGTTGGGCCTCTCTGCTCCGCTTGCCTCGCCCCGAACACCAATACCAGCCCTGTCAGC
Organism: Acidobacteriaceae bacterium; assembly: GCA_030038115.1. Lineage (GTDB taxonomy): Bacteria > Acidobacteriota > Terriglobia > Terriglobales > Acidobacteriaceae > Palsa-343. The sequence continues at coordinate 6,681 of JASHPM010000074.1, forward strand.
GTCCGTGCCCGGCCCCGTTACCACCGCCGCGCGCCCGCTTTACGCGCACTTTCTCCGCAGCCGCCGGCCCGATCGTGAAATGCCCCGCGGCCGTCTCGATGGCCATCGTCTGATCGTAATTGCGCTGCACGACCCGCACCGCTCCACCCGGCTCGATGCCGGTCTGGTTGAGAAACCGCAGCAGTTTCTCATCGCGCTCGTACAGGCTGGTCACCGTGCAGTCCGTTCCTTCCGCCACCTCCGCCAGCGGCCGCACCCCATGCCGCTTCCTTTTCTTTTCGCTTTCCGGCAACACCGCGTTGCCGTGCGGACAGGTCCCCTTCTCGCCCAGCTTCTTCATCAGCAGCGCTTCAAACGCCGGCGACACGGCGTGCTCCAGCCGCTCCGCCTCATCATGCACCTCATACCACGGCATCCCGAACATCTCCGAGAGCATGCGCTCGATCAGATGATGCCGCAGCGCCGTTCGGTACGCGGCCTCATGCCCCTTAGCCGTCAACCGCACCACACCGTCCGCCCGCACCTCCACAAACCCGTCACGCTTCAGCCTGCGCAGCGCCATTGAAACCGCCGGCGGCGACACTTCCAGCCAGTGCGCCAGAGTCGCCGATATCACCGTCCGCCCCTCGCTCTCGGCTTCGAGAATCGCCTTGAGATAGTCTTCTTTCGATACGCTGATGCCTGTTTTCACCTGGAATCCCGGCTTATAGCTTACCTCGCGCACCTCTCGTTCCTCGATACTCTCTGACTGGCGTCTCAGCTCCCTGCGTAGCCACCTGAGGATTGCACTGCCGCCACCCTGCCAGGCCCGTCTGGCTGGAGGAATGATCGCGACGACGCATCCCCTCGGTCTCTCCTTCGGAGATCGGGCCTGCCTCGCGCTCGCCATCCTGCTCGAAGCTCCCGTGTACACTACCGACCGCTTGTGGAAGAAGCTGCCGCT
>JASHPM010000075.1 GCA_030038115.1 Acidobacteriaceae bacterium
GCGTTCCCACCTACGCCCTTTACCCCGCCGATCCCACCGCTCCCCCGCACGTCCTCCCCGAAGTCCTCACCCCCGGCATCGTGATCGACGCCCTCAATTCCCTGCCCAAACCGCAGCAGCCGCCGCAACAAACGGCTTCCACCCAGCGCCAGCCCTGAGCGAGCTCTCGTAAGGGGCCGAGTCGAACGGGCTCCACGCCTCAATTCTTTACATGCCCCCAATAGACAATCCGCCCCCTTCTCGCGTCCAATATCCCAATAAGGGCGACGCTCCCCGGGAAACGTGTCGCTTCATGGGTTGACTGGCCCGTAACCTGTAACCCGTCACCTGTAACCTGCAACCCGCAACCTGCAACCTGTCACCTGTAACCTGTCACCTGTAACCTGCTACGGAGGTGCCCATGCGCCGTCTTCCTGCTCTCGCCGCCATCGTTTCGCTCGCAGCGCTCAGCTTGAGCGCGTACGCCGCTCGCGTCGGCGATCCCGCCCCCGACTTCACCGCAACCGATTCCAACGGCCAGACCCACAAGCTCTCCGAATACCGCGGCAAATACGTCGTCCTGGAGTGGACCAACAACGGCTGCCCCTACACCCGCAAGCACTACAACAGCGGCAATATGCAAAATCTCCAGAAGGAATGGACCGCCAAAGGCGTCGTCTGGCTCACCGTCCTCTCCTCTGCGCCCGGCGCGCAGGGCTACATGACCGCCTCCGCTGAGAACGCCTACATGGAGAAGGTCCACGCCTCGCCCACCGCCGCCCTCCTCGATCCCACCGGCGCCCTCGGCCACGAATACGACGCCCGCACCACGCCCGACATGTACGTCATCGACCCCTCCGGCAAGCTCATCTACGCCGGAGCCATCGACGACCATGCCACCACCGACCCCAGCGACATCCCGCTCTCGAAGAATTACGTCTCCGACGCGCTCACTGAAGCCATGGCCGGACAGCAGGTCGCCGTCACTTATACCCGCCCCTACGGCTGCAGCGTGAAATACCAGGGTGGCGACTAACTCGGCTATCTCCCTGCGTAGCAACCTGCCGGTCGGGTTATATCGGCAGCCAAAAGTGGCATAGCTTAATACTTCGGTCACCTCCATCATTTCAGGATGGAGCAAAGCGGCGTCACGGGACTTCGCCGGGCCGCGATCCTGGTACCCATGCTCGGCGCAGCAATTGCCTGCGCAGCGCTTTGGCAGTGGTCTGTCCGCTCCAGACACGATACAATTCAGCAACTTAAGGACCTTCCGGCCAACTCCGCCGTCCATCTCAAGGGCGTTGTCATCGGCACCGATGAACCTGGCCACCGGTTCTGGATTCAGGATCAGACGGGTGCTATCCCGATTCCGCTCGTCCCGGCCGAGGCCGGAGTCCATCTCGGCGAAACCGTCCTGATTAAAGCTCTGATCGCAGGGGCTGACACCCCGTCTGGTACTCGCAGCCCAGGCGCACGCCAGCCCGGGGACCATCCCGCTTCGGATGATGCGAGATTGCCGCAATCCTCTCCAGACCCGGAGAAGCGCGGCGCGGCGCCGGACCATGATCGAGGAGCCGGGCTCTCCATCGCGGATGCGGCGCCCGAAGTCGAACTGACGGGTGCAAAACTTGAGCGCGATTACCTGCCCCTGACCCGGCTGGCTCTCTTCACCGCTCTGTCCCTTTACCTTTTGGTGCTGACGAAGCTGAGTCAGGCGCAGGAGGCCGCCTTGCGCAGGGCATTGAAAACCACTCATGCCTTCAAAGAACTCTCCGGTGCCGTGCGGCAACAGACCGCGGAGGCGTTATTCAGCAACGAGATTGAGGTGCAGGGTGACCCGGAGATCGCTTCTTTGGCCGTCGCCTTCAACTCCATGCGTGCGGAACTCCAGACCCGGGACAGCGCCCGGCGCGAGGCTGAATCCAGGCTGCAGCGCATGGCCCTGATCGACGGCCTGACCGGTTTGCCCAACCGGAGACTGCTGTCGGATCGGCTGTCGCACTGCCTGACCAGGGCGCAGCGCGATCAAAGCATTTTTGCGCTCCTGCTGGTCGATCTGGATGGCTTCAAGCTGATCAATGACAGTTTTGGCCACGGTACGGGGGACGCGCTTCTGGCTCAGGTGGCTCAGCGGCTCAAAGCACGCTTCCGGCAGTCGGACACGGTGGCCCGCTTCGCCGGCGACGAGTTCGCTCTCATTCTTGACGACATCCAGGACCGCAGCGCCGCGCAAATCGCGGCCGAGAGCCTTCTGGAATTGCTGAAACCTCCTTTTGAAATCGATGGCCATTCCATCCGCGTCAGCGCCAGCATCGGTGTCAGTTTCTTTCCCGATGGCAACGATCGCGGTCAGCTGTTGCAGCAGGCCGATTGTGCCAAGTACGCCGCGAAACGGAATGGGAAGAACCGCATTGTCCAGTTCAGCGACAACCTGGGCGCCGCTGCCCGCGAGCGGCTTACCCTGGAGGGCGAACTGGAACAGGCGATCGCCAACGGCGAGATCGCCGTTCTTTACCAGCCCGAGTATGACCTCGCCACCAACTCCATCGTGCGCTTCGAAGCGCTCGCCCGCTGGACTCACCCCAAACTCGGGCTGGTGATGCCCGTCAGTTTCATTCCTGTCGCTGAAGAGAGCGGTCTGATTGTCCCCCTCGGCGCCTATATTATGGAGCGCGCCTGTAAGGACGCACGGGCCTGGCAGGGAATCGTCGATCGCCCCGTTCAGGTTGCCGTGAACGTGTCCAACATCCAGTTTTCCCGCGACTCCCTCTTTGAGGACGTAGCCGATATTCTGCACTGCACCGGACTGCCGGCGAATCTTCTCCAGATCGAGCTCACCGAATCCGCTACCACCGCCGGAATCGAGCGCGCCGCGGAATTGATGCGCCGCCTGCGGCGCATGGGCGTCAGCGTGGCCGTGGACGATTTCGGCACCGGCTACTCCTGTCTGAGTTCCCTGCCCAAACTCCCGTTCGATTTATTGAAGCTGGACCGCTCCTTCGTGAATGAACTGATGGTCCGCCGCGAAACCAGGGCCTTTGTCCAGTCCATCCTCACCCTGGCTCACGATCTCGATATGACGGTGGTTGTCGAAGGGGTCGAGACCAAAGAGCAGCTCAGCCTCATCCGATCATTGGGTATCGACGCAGCCCAGGGATATTTGCTGGGGGCAGCCTCCGCCGATCCCGCGGCCCTGCTCCGCCGCGAGCGAGGTGCGGGAGAAGCTGTGCACGTGCAATCGGCTCGTGTATAAGAGCGTCGCGCCCGTTGCGCCGCTGCGGAACGGGGTGTCAGGCTCCCTTCACCGGCCCGCAGTCTTTCTTCAACATTGACTCGAAGTATCCGATGTACCGCGGCCCATGGGAGGGCTTCAACCGCGAGCTCGCCTGCTTCCTGCTTCCTGCTTCTTCCCGCTTCCTGCCGCATTGGCTGGAGAGTTCTCAGCCCTGGAGTTGCTCGGAGAGATTCAACGAGCCGTGCACCACCGCCTCGTCGCCTTTTCTGCCTCTCGACCGGTGCTTGTCGGCGTACATGCTGCGGTCGGCGGCCACGCACAGCGACTCCGCCGACGTTGCATCCTCCGGATAGATCGCCATGCCCACGCTGGCGCCCACGCGCAGCGTGTGTGTCTCCACCTGCAGCGGACCATCCAGCAGCTGACCGAGCGCCTGCGCTGCGCGTTCCGCGCCCTCACGGCTGATCGGGCCCTCCAGAATCAGGGAAAACTCGTCGCCCCCCGTCCGCGCCAGCGTGTCCGAGTGGCGTACGCGTTCCAGCACGATTTCGCCGGCGCGTTTCAGCACCAGGTCGCCGACGTGGTGGCCCACCGTGTCATTCACCTGCTTGAATTCGTTCAGATCGATCAGCAGCAGAGCTGCGGACGATCCGCTCCGCCGCGCCCGCTCGATGGCGCCGTTCAGCCGATCCTGAAAGAGCCGCCGGTTCGGCAGTCCGGTCAGCTCATCGTGCAGGGCCAGGTATTTGTTGTGTTCGATCTGGTCTTCGAGCAGCAGCAGGATCATTCCCACCGCGGCCACATATTTCGGCAGGTTCCACACTTCGCTTTCCAGATGCAGATTGGGCAGGAATGCGGCGCAAACGGGGCCCACGACAAAAACGCCGGCCCACAGAAAGAAGGCGGCGATGCTGATGAATGCGCCGGCGGTGGCGCGGCGATACGCGTGCCAGAAATGAACACCACAGCCCAGGTACACCGTAAACAGCACGGCGTTCAGCGCGATGTCCGCGCCGTTTCCCGGACGCAGTTGAAAGATCAGCAGAAAGACGGACAGATCCAGATAAATGAAGACCACCGTCCAGCGCAGCAGGTGGTTGAAGCGCGGCAGCGCCACCAGGGTGATGGTCAGCGGCAGAATGCCGAACAGAGCGGCGGCTGGAACCAGAGCCCAGGCGGCGTTGGGGACCGTAGAGATGAGGACGATGTAGAGGGTGTTGGCCCCCAGCAGAGCCGCCAGCATCCAGCGGCTGGAGTTCTGGCTGCGATAAGGCACCGCTGCCCACATGAACAGAACGCCGGCCCAGGTCAGGGACGCGAGCCCGATCAAACCCGCAATCGTTCCCGGCAAACCCGGAGCGGGTGCAAACATGAAGGCGCCGAAATGCAGCGCGATCATGCCCCAGGCGGTCAGCCATAGCCCCGACACCGGGGACCGGCCGCGCCGCGCCACCGCGCTGAAGGCGCAGGTCAGCAACGCAACCGCTATTAAATCCGGCAGCTTGCTCCAGTCCACCACGTTCGTCCTCGTTCGTTCCGCCGATTGGGTCTAAAGAATAGAATCGCCAAATTCGAGCGCTCTCGATATAACGCTTTGGTGGCATAACGTTGAACCGGGATGTCAGAGGCCGCTTACCCGCCGGTGGTCCGACCTGCTCGGAGTATTTTCGGCTTAACTTAGTAACCAGATGGTAAGTATGTCGATATCTTGCCTTATAGCCCTGGCTTCGGCGCCATGGAAATCGGACGGCTGGACGTCGCATCAAACGGCTCCCTGCGCTGCTGGAGGTGCAAATCGTCGCGGCTTTTCTGAACCCTGAACGCCGAGCGCTGAACGCTGCCTTTCAGGGCGAACACCCAACCATCCCCCAAAAAGAAATTCACTACCGAGCAGACCAGAATCGCCATCCCGTTCGCCGCCAGCACCGGCATCCGCGCACCCTGCACCAGAACCGGCATCAGCGCCAGATTCCCCGCCATCGATACCGCCCCATTCGACAAATGAAACCGCGCCAGCTGCGCCAGCCGCCCCGGTCCCCTCCGATCGCGCCATGTGTAGTGCACGTGCCACACGAAATTGTGCAGCAGCGCAATCTCAATCGCCGCCGCCGTCGCCAGCAGATAGTGCCCCGCCATCAGCCGATTCAGCACCGCCAGCGCCGCCAGTTGCACCACCATCCCTGCCGCTCCCACCGCATTGAACTTCCACCATCGCATCATCGCGCTCACGGCAGCGGCTCCTGCCGATACAGCTGGGCCGTATGCCGCGCCGTCACCATCACCGCCATCGCCAGCATCCCGGCCGCCGCAATCGCTCCTCCCAGATCAAACAACAGAAACCTGTGCCCGAAAACCGTCGCGTACGGGCTCCGCAGCAATTCCAGATTCCCCATAACCAGCAGAATCCGTAACTCCGTCGGTCCAAACCACCCTTGCGATAACTCGAACCTTCCCAGCGTGTAAGTTGCCAGATAACTTTCTCCCGACAGCAAAAGAAACGCCACTAACATCGCAATTGCCGTTTGCCAGTGCACCAGCCCCGAGCAACCCAGCC
>JASHPM010000076.1 GCA_030038115.1 Acidobacteriaceae bacterium
CCGCCTTCGGCCAAATCCACATCCTCGTCAACAACGCCGGATGCAACGTCCGCAAGCCGGCTCTCGACGTGACCTGGGACGACTGGAACCTCGTCCTCGACACGAATCTGCGCGGCAGTTTTTTCGTTGCGCAGGCGGTGGCGCGCGGGATGATCGCCCATCGCTACGGACGAATCATCAACATCGGCTCCGTCACCAGCGTCTTCGGATACGCCGGGCTCGCTCCCTACGGCGCCAGCCGCGGCGGCATTCGCCAGCTCACCATGAGCCTCGCCGACGACTGGGGGCAGCACGGCGTCACGGTCAATTGCCTCGCTCCAGGCTGGTTTAAAACCCGGCAGAACCAGGTGCTCTACGAAAACCAGGAATGGGTGAACTATCTCACCGAACGCATCCCCGTGAAGCGGCCAGGTGAGCCGCACGATCTCGACGGCGCGGTCGTCTTCCTTGCGTCGGAAGCCAGCCGCTACGTGACGGGCCAAACGCTGCTGGTCGACGGCGGCATTTCGACGGGATCGATGCGAGCGACGGTCGCGCAAAAGCCGCGCGCCTGATAATTCTGCGCGAACCGTTGCCTACGCGCTGTACTCCGGCTCGGCAATCGGCCGAATCTCGCCGAGCAAAAAGATGTAGCTGGCGATGCCCACCAGCAGATAAGCCGCGGCTACAAAAAAAGCCGCTCGGAACGAGTGCCGCACGCCGACCAGATAGCCCGTCACCGCAGGCGCTACGATCCCGGAAATCTGGTTCGACGTGTTCATGATCGCGCCCACCGATCCCACGCTGTCGCCGGGAGCGATCAGCGATGGGGCCGACCACCCTACCGGCGCCGCAGCCGACAATCCGCCGATGGAGACGCTGATCCAGAAAACTGCCTGCGTAATGGTGTGAGCGCCCGCCGCGCCCAGAATCCCCAGTCCCAGCGCCGTACCTGAGATGAGCACCGTGCGGCGGACCGCATTCGCGCTCCATCCGCGGCGGATCAGCGCATCCACCATCCAGCCACCGATAAAAAGATCAGCCGCTGTTGCAAATAGCCATGGAATTCCGGTGTAGAGAAACGAATGCGCCAAATCGATGTGCAGCGTCTTCGACAGATACACCGGAAGCCACGTCAGCAGCAGGTAGAAAACGTAATTGTAGGAACCAAACCCCACCGCCAGCCCGATCACCTTCCGCCGGCGCAGCAAATATCCAAGCGATGCGCGCCGCTCACTGTGCTGAACCCTGTCCGCATCCGCTTTCTTAGCGTGCTTCCACGGCGGATCGTAATAGATCCCCCAAAACAGCAGGAAGTAAAGCAAGCTAACCACGCCGGTCGCCGCAAAGCTCAGGCGCCATCCAATGCGCAGCAGCAGCAATCCGATCAGAGGCACGCCGATCGCCGACGCAAACTTCGCCGATCCATCGAAAAAGCTGGTCGCCAGGCTACGCTCCCGCGGCGGAAACCAGTAGCCGACCGCTTTTGCGCTGGCCGGAAACGATGGCGCTTCTCCCACGCCCAGCATAAACCGCGCCGCAAAGAATCCGCCGATGCCCGGCGTGATCGCGGCGCCAAACGACGCCACGCTCCACAGAAACGTGCTGACGCAGCCCACGCGCCGTACGCCGAACCGATCCAGCAGGACACCCGACGGCAGCTGGCATGCTGCGTAGGTCCAGTTGTACGCGCTCGACAGCAGTCCGAAGGTGAAATCGGAGATTCCGAACGCCGCGAACAGCGCATCATGCGAAACGGAGAGGTTGACCCGGTCGAAGTAATTGACCAGCACCCCGAGACCCAGCAAAACGGCGATTGTCCATCGCCGCCGGTCGCCGCCCCGCGGACTTTCCGCAAATTGTCGCTCCGCGTTTTCCGCCGGCATGGTCGCCTACCATCTTCACACTCCGGCGCCGCTTTCGCGAAAGCGCGGCCACCACGCAAACAAATGTCTTCTGTTATTGCGGCAGAACTTCGATCCCCGTCACGGAAGCGTAGCCCTTGACCGGGACGAAGCTGAGCAACAGCTTGCCCTGCGCATTCGGCTCCAGACCCGTCACGGTCCGGATCACGACGTCCGATCGGCGCCCTCGCGCGCAAGATCGAAGTTTTCGAGGATAGCCTTCCCGTTGCAGAACACATTAAAGATGTGATCCACTGGCGCGGCCGCCCCGTCTTCGTTCGGTGAAGGCGCCGTGTTCCAGCCGCGATGGCGCGCGGCGAAATGCAGAACTACCGTGTAGCGTCCCGGCGCTACGGGAAGGGCATAGGAAAAATTTCCCCAGCGCTCCGTCTCGTAGAGTTCCGGGTCATCGGTTCCGCTCACCGGATCGGTATAGGCCGCGAGCTGCCCGCCCTCGAAGTAGTTATCGGGACTCCACCAGTGGCTGTCGTTGGAGTAGTACGGTCCCTGCCGGGCCAGAACGCGCACCGGCCGCACGTGTCCTCGCACGCCCGGCAAAATCTCAATCGCCGACAGCAAAGCCCCCTGGCCGTCTTCCCCCGCGAACTCCAGATGCAGCGAACCATCCTGTGCGGGAGCCAGATCGGGAAAGACTCGGTCGTCCGCTACTCCTCCGCCACCGGCGTCAGCCAGAATGTCGAATTGCGATAACAGAACCTTGCCGTTGGCTCGCACCGTCATCAGCCGGCTGCCTTCGCCGCCCAACCCGGTGTTCTCGGGCCCATAGACCGTCTCGGCAAAGTGCAGGTGCAGCTCGTAAACGCCCTTCTTCAGCGGAATGTCGTAGCGGAACTGTCCCTGCCGGCTGGTGTGGTAGAAGCCGGGATCCAGAGTGCGCGCGATATGGCGCGCCTCGTCCTTCACCGCGGTTCCCCCTGCGAAATCGGTATCCGCGCTCCACAGCTTGCCCGCGTGATCCACATAGCTGCGCGGCGATCCCGCCAGGATGCGCACCTCATCCCCCGGCGGCAACCCAACCAGCGACTCGGAATAAGGCGGTGCGGGTGGTTGCGTCGCCACGGCGGGCGCTTTCTGCTCGGAACGGCGGAGCTGCCACACGACTCCCGCGATCAGCAGCAGAATCGCCGCCGCCGCGATCGCCGCGCGGAGGTCCCGGAGCCATCCCAGCGCCGGCTGCTTCGTCGCAGCCTCACTCGCCAACGGGTCCGCTGCCGGCAAGCCAGGCTCAGGCGCCACAGCGGGCTGAAAATCAGGCACGTATTGGCCCACCGGAATCGCAATGCGGAGTCGATGCGCGACGCCTTCGCCCGCATAGTATTCGGCCAACCGCTTGCGCAGCCGGTTCACTTCCACGCGAACAATGGAGTCGGTCTCCTGACTAAAGGACGCTCCGCGACGAAAGACCTCTACCCCGATCGAATACTCCTTGATCTGGTTGGTCTCACCGGCAAAGCGCTTTTCGCACAAATAAGACAGCAGGTTGGTCAGGGTAGGAGCCTGGCGAAAAGCTTTCGACTGCAGCACAACCCGCAGCTCGTCGCGCCACGCTTCCAGTTCCACTGGCTCTGGGTGTTCGATCACCATCGTCGCCGCCCTGCGACTCGCGCTGTCTCTTTATACGCCCGCTAACTCGTCCTGGCGCCCGTTTAACGGTGACGGGCAGGCCACTGCCCGGGACTTAACCGGGTTTAACGGGGTTAACGTGCAGATCGGCCGTGTTTCCTGCGGAAGAAATCGCGGTCGTAAGTCATTCGTTTGCCGCATCGCCGCTCCTCATCATTAGACGTAACGCCGGCGAAACCCGCGCGTAGCAGGTATAGCGTTGTGCTGGTTCGCGGAGAGGTCTCAACTGGCACCAGATGCGAAGAGCACTCCAGGGCGCAACAGCCGCGGGGTTGCACTTCGCAGGGAGGTAATTATGCGAACCCTCATTCTGATTGCGGCGGCAGGTCTGCTGGCTGGCTCGGCCGCATCGGCGTGGGCAGATTCCCCAGGGGATCGCTCAACTGTGACCAGTCGCCAGCAAATCGCAAAGAACGCGGAGTTCAAGGGAGATATAGCTCGGGCCCGCGAGGAATACGGCTCCGCCGTCAACTGGTACCGCGTGGCGTTGCTGAGCGACAACGGCAATGCGGTCCTCTATAACAAGCTGGGGATTGCGGAACTCAAGCTCGGCGACATGGACCAGGCCCGCAAGGCCTTCGGCGATGCTGTGAAGCGCGACCCCGCATTCGTCGACGCGCTCAACAATCTCGGAGCTGTCAATTGCCTGCAGCGCCGGTACAAGCCGGCCGTTCGCTACCTGAAGCAGGCGCTGGCGCTCGATGAGCAGAGGGCCGTCACGCACCTCAACCTTGCCGAATCCTGGATGGGACAGGGTCAGGTGGAACGCGCGATGACCGAGTACACGCGCGCGCTGGAGCTGGACGCTGACATCCTCAACAGCACCGCCAACGACGGTGTGAACGCCCAGATCGCCACGCCCGAACAGCGCGCCGCCATCGACTTCCTGATTGCGAAAGCCTATGCGAAGCGCGGCAACCTCGAAGGCGCTCTGGATTACCTGACCCGCGCCAAGGAAGCGCACTATCGCAACCTGGCCGCCGTTTATACCGAGCCGGAGTTTGCTCCTCTGTGGCGGGATCCCCGCCTGGCCACAATCGTGAAGCGCTAGTCCGGCCTCACTGCTTCACGAATCGCTGCGCCTCGCCCACACCCTCGTGGAGGGGCGCAGCGCTTTTTGGGATCGGGGTTCAACTGTGGGCAGGCTGCGCAGAACGCCGCCGCGCGCCGCTACTTTTTTCCCCTGCGCAGGTCGCTGCCGATTTTTCCCACGGTTTGCAGCGTTTCAAAAGCGCGCCGCTTCCACAGGAAATTCTGCACCATCTGCTTCAACCGCGATCCATGAAAATCCACCAGACCCAGCTGCGCCAGAAACGCGAATAGCTGGTGATCTTCCGCGCCCGGTTTTCCGATCGCGCTGCCGCGAAAAATGGGATCGTTGCGATACATCAGCCGCGTCGCCTCGAAGAGAAACGCATTGGGGTTCGTATCCGGCCTTCCGTAGTAATCGAAGTACGGCCCATCCGTCACGCGAACCCTGGGGTGAATGAATCCCTCAATCACAATCTCGGAACGCGCGGGAGCCTCAAGACGGCCAAGCTCAAGAAGCTCCACCGGCTTCTGCTGCAGGGCGCCCGCCAGCGCAAATTCATCCATCGTCGCCGGGCACGCCGCTCCGGCGGCCATGACGGTTGTCTCCGGTGCGCCGATCGCCACTACAGTCGGCAATTCCGCTCCCTTCGCTTCCGCCTTTGCCACATGCCGCGACAGATCGCTGCCCTTCGATGCACTGATGGTCGCCTGCCTCGGCCCCAGCACCTGCATCCGATACACGCCGGCATTGCGTTTCCCCGTTTCCGGATCCCTGCTGATGTTCAGGTGCCAGGTCCCGATGTACCGGCCGGCGTCATATTCGCTCCAGTGCGGAACAGGGAACTGGAGCAGGTCGAGCGCGATCGACGGAACCACATTCTCCAGCACGGGCCCGGTTTGCACAATCTTTGGCTCCACGGGCTCGCCCAGCCGCTTGCGGCATTGTGCGATCAGGCTGGCGTACGGCATGCTGGCTTCGAATCCGAGCGCCAGCCCGATGCAGATGGGGTCCACGAGCCCGTTCGTGAAGACGCGCTGGCCGGGGTAGTCCTTGACGTTTTCAAACAGCAGCGGCTTGTGTCTGGACCGCGTCCAGCGGCCGATTCCCAGATTCCATTCGATCCGCTCCCTCACCCGCGTGAGACAGCGAGCATTCGCAAGCGTTTGAATGAAACCCCGCAGATCGAACGACCCGCCGGGCTCAGCCTGCAACGGCAGCTCGAACCACTCCGGTTCGTGAAGTTCGGGATCCTCCGGCTCTGACTTACTACCCCAAAGTAGCTCTTTCACCGGGTTGCAGCCAGGAGTGTGTGCGTCAGTGCGATCGCGTCGTCAGCGGAAATCCTGGCCTTCGCGAATCTCCACAGGCCGTCGACAAAACGGTAGTACTTGCGCACCCGGCAGCTCCTTCAAAATCGGCAAGACCGCTCCGGCAATTGCGCGGTCGTCGCAGGGGCCGGGGACGGCGGGTTCGAAACAGAGGGAGGTCATCCGAGCCGCGGCGTCAGCGGATTCCGCCGCAACTCAACTGCGCCATCATCTGCGGTTATAGCGAAAAACGCTGTGAATGCCGTCACCAGAGGGGCGCGTTAACCTACAACTTTTGTGTCGTAAACCGATACATCTTCCCAAAAAGTTTTGTTGCGGCTGGTTACGTTCAGGCGTCGCATTTTTGTCGAGTGATTCCTGCAGCGTGTTACTGTTTCGGCGTCACCCAAAATCTGCTGCCAGAACCGGCTGCGGACATGGTTCGCCTCACTCTGCCGCAAGCTTGCGCAACCGTCCACTCACATTCCAGAACGCCCGGCTGTCGTGATACGCCGCCTTCCAGATCGATCCCTTATCCAGAGCCACCGGCGTTCCATCCGCTGTCGTCAGGTTCCACAGGCCATGGTCCTTTGCATCGATCGTGTGGTTTTTGATAAACGCCCACTGCTCGAGGAACTTCTCGAAGTAAATCGGATTCTGCTTGCCGTAGCGCTCGTGCATCAGCAGCAGCGCGTTCAGTCCTTCCACCTGTACCCACCACTCCTTCTGCGTATCTTCCGGCTTGTCGAAGGTCGTGCCGTACTGGAAGAAGCCGCCATTCTTCTCGTCCCATCCATATGCCAGCGCATGATCCACCAGCATCTTGGCCATGTACTCCGTCTTCTCGCTGGCCTTGCCATGCAGCAGCTCGTCGGTTTCGAGCATCAGATACGCCGTCTCCACATCGTGCCCGTACGAATCGTGCCCAGGGATCGCCTGCCACGCGTTGGTGAAATACTGATTCATCGTGCCGGGCTCCACGCTGATCCTGTCCCGCACGATCGCCAGCATCTCTTCCAGCCGTGCCCGCAGCGTCGGATCGGGCCAAACCTGGTACAACTGTGTCCACGCCTCCAGCAGATGAATATGCGTGTTCATCGACTTGTAATTTTCCGGCCCAATCGAGAGCGGCGGCATCACTACCTGTCCGCTCGGCGCCTCGGGAACCACCGGCTTGCCCTCGCGCGTCAGAAACTCGAAGTACCCGCCGTTCACGGGATCGTGTCCGTGCTCATCCGCCCAAAGAAATCCCTTCTTCGCCAGCTCGAGCGCGCGTGGATCGCGTGTTGCCTGGTACGCCGCCGCCGCTCCGTAGATGCAGAACCCGGCACCATAAAGGTCTTTGTTGCCGGTGAACTCCGGCGTCACCCTCCCCGCGTCGTCCAGCCCCCAATAAAACCCGCCGTACTGCTTGTCCCACATCGTGTTCTCGAGAAAATCCAGGCCCTGTTTCACGAAGGGCAGATACTCGTCCTTCAGCGCCGGTTCGCGCAGCACTACCTGCGACGTCACCCACGTCATCCGTCCCTGAAAGACAGAAAACTTACCGTCGCTCGGCAACCATTGCCAGTCGCGCCCGAAATGCGAATGGAATCCCCCGTGCTCATGATCGATGGACCGCGGGAACCACATGCCGAGCACGTCTCGATGCAGCGCTTCGTCGACTTCCGCCGCCAGGCGCAGATACGTCTCCCGCGTTGGCTGGCGATTTGCCTGATTTGAAACAACTGAGGGTTGCTGGGCGGGGCAAACGATCGAGAAGAAGGCGAGCGAGGCAACAATATACGGGCGCAAGAGAGCCTCTCGTGAATCGCGGTCATCCTAACACGTCAGCGGCGAGCCACTACTCCCTCATCGCGCTGTGTTCAGGATCGCCCCCGCAATCGACTCCAGCGGCATCACCTTATCCACGCCGTTCAGCTTGATGGCCTCCTTCGGCATCCCGAAAACCACGCAGGTCGCCTCGTCCTGGGCAATCGTTTTCGCTCCAGCCTGCTTCATTTCCAGCATCCCGCGCGCTCCATCGTCGCCCATCCCGGTCAGGATCACGCCCACCGCGTTCGGTCCCGCATAGCGCGCCGCAGAGCGGAACAGCACGTCCACCGACGGCCGATGACGGCACACCAGCGGCCCGTCCTTCACTTCCACGTAGTAACGCGCGCCGCTGCGCTGGAGCAGCAGATGATGATTTCCGGGCGCAATCAGCGCCCGGCCCCGCAGCACCGTATCTCCGCTCTCCGCTTCCTTCACCGTGATCGCGCATAGCCCGTTCAGCCGGTCCGCAAACGCCCGCGTAAACAGCTCCGGCATGTGCTGCACGATCACAATCCCCGGCGTGTCCGGCGGCAACGCTTCCAGCAGCGTCTTCAGGGCCTCCGTTCCTCCCGTCGAGGCGCCGATCATCACCACTTTCTCAGTCGTTTTCGCCATCGCGCAGGCCGCCGGCGCCAGAACCGCATCCGCTGTCAGCTTCGGTTCCACCACGCGTGTGGGAGTCAGCGGTCGCAGCCGGGCACCGGCCGCCGCCTTCACCGCGTCGCAGATGGTGGTGCGTGAATCTTCCAGAAATTGGCGCACGCCCAGCCGCGGCTTCGTGACAATTTCCACCGCGCCGTTTTCCAGCGCCTGCAGCGCGCTCCGCGTGCCCTCCTCCGCCAGACTCGAGCAGATCACCACCGGAATCGGGTGCTGCATCATGATTTTGTGCAGAAACGTGATGCCATCCATGCGCGGCATCTCGATGTCCAGGGTGATGACATCGGGCACCTGCTCGGCGATCTTCTCCGCCGCCGCATACGGGTCGCCCGCCGAGCCGATCACCTCGATCTCCGGATCCAGGCCAAGGACGTAAGTCAGCGTCTGCCGTACCACCGCCGAATCGTCGACGACCAGCACCCGAATCTTCGAATGGCCCATCCCCTCCACCTCTCTCTCCGCGCCGCCGCTCGGCGGTTCCGTCCGAGGATCACCCCAGTTGTCGCAGCCGCACCTCGCCGGTGGTCGTGTAGAAGTCGATGTGAAAGCCACGCAGCCCCCCCAGGCGCGACGCCGCCACGTCGAAACCTTCCTCCCGCAGAATCTCCACAGCCATTTCGCGGTTCAGCCGGCCTACCGTCGGCCGTTCGTTCGTGTGTTTGGCGACCGTCAGTACGTCCGCTCCCCCGAATAGCTTTACTGTGATGTCCCGCCGCCGCGCGCCCAGAACATCGAACTGCACGGCCAGATCGCGAATCGCAAAATCCACGTAACGCCGCGCCGCGGCAACCGTGAGCTTTCCCCGCGTCATCTCCGGATAACGTGGCAGCATGGGATGGCACAGCGCCGCGATGCCCAGCCGCTCATGCCAGAAAGTCACGCCCACACACGATCCCAGCACTGTGCGCAGGATCGCCGGCCCTCTCACCAGGTGCGATTCCCCCGGCTGCACATAGACCTGCGGACACTCCTCCTCAGGCCCAGGCATTGATTTTCCTGTAGAGGGCCGGTCCCAGCGCTTCCAGGGGCAGACCCATGTCGTGCAGCGTCTCCGAGTGCCCCACAAACATATAGCCACCTGCGCTGAGGTAAGAGGAGAGCCTGCTGAGGATTCTCTGCTGCGTCGGCCGGTCGAAATAGATGATCACATTGCGGCAGAAGATCGCGTCCGCTTTTTCTCCAAGGCCGTAATCCGCATCCATGAAATTCAACCGCCGAAATTCCACCAGCCTGCGCAACTCCGGCACAATGCGCACGCGTTCGGCGTGGTGCTCCCGGCTGCGCATCAGATATTTCCGCCTCAGCGGCAGAGGAACGGGCTCGACATCGCCGGCCCTGTAGATGCCCAGTTCCGCCGCCGTCAGCACCTTCGTCGAGATGTCCGTCGCCAGAATGCGGAAGCGAAATCCCGGATGCGTTTCCGCGTATTCGCTCAGCACCATGGCCAGGGTGTACGGCTCCTCCCCTGTCGAACATCCTGCGCTCCATGCCAGCAGCGGCTGTCCGTTCATGCGCTCGGCCAGATCCGGCAATGCTTTCTGCGTCAGATACTCAAAGTGCTTAGGCTCGCGAAAGAAATCCGTCTTTATTCGTTGTCACCACATCGATAAACCGGATCTTCTCCTCTCTCAGTCCCTCCTCTCCGAACAGGTACTCGCAATAATGCCTGAACGAGTCCATGTTCAGCTCCCGCAGCCGCCGCTTCAGACGGCCCTCGAGCATGGTCTTCTTCTCCGCACTGAGACAGATGCCGGCTTCCGAGTAGACAAATGCGCAGAGCCGCGCAAAATCCCGGCCGGACAGCGTGTCTTCGTGTGCGCTCATATGTGGGTGGCGGGGCGCGATTTTCTCGCGCCCTGCCTTCTGCGTTATGCTGCGGTTTCCACCGCAGCTTTGCCCGCATCCAAACCCCGCACCGCCGCCAGCTCATCTGCGGAGAAGACGCGGTCGATGTCCAGGATCATGATGAACTGCGTGTCGCGCTTGCCCATCCCGCGGATGAAATCCGTCCGGATCTGCGTCCCGATGCGCGGCGCCGGCTCAATCTGATCCGGCTCCAGGTCGATGACCTCCTCCACCGAGTCGGCCAGCGCCCCGATCACCGTGGACTCGTCACCCAGCATGACTTCCACCACCACAATGCAGGTGTTCCGCGTGTTTTCCGTCTTCGACATCTCGAAGCACAGCCGCAGATCCACCACCGGCACCACGCTGCCACGCAGGTTGATCACACCGGCCATGAATTCGGGCGTCCGTGGAATCGCGGTGATGGTGGTCAGGTCGAGGACCTCCCGCACCTTGGCCACATCTGTCGCGAAGATTTCGTTGCCCAGCTTAAACGTCAGGTATTGCCGTGTCTCCGTGATTTCGCTCACGCTCATCTCTCTCATCTCCTCTCGCATTCCCGAGGTACGGCGCAGGCCTTGTGCCAACAGCCCGCGCCGCCCGGATCAGTAGCGTTCGAATTCCCCGTCCAGTTGATCGTGCTTGTCCCCTGCGCGCTCATTGAGACGCAGATGAACGCCGCCTTTGGCCGCCGCCTTTTCCGGCGCCGATTTTGCCGCTCGCGCCGGGGCTGCGTGCACCGGCCGCGGCGGCTTGCCTCCGCGCCGCGGCGCCTCATCCTCGCCTCCGGTCTGGAAGAAGCCCAGCGCGCTCGCCTTCTGTCCGCGCGTCAGCTGCGCCAGCCTCTCAAGCAGCGCCGCCTCGCCGGTTACCGCCTCCAGAATCCGCGCCGTCGCCCCAAGGCGCTCCCGCAGAAAATCCTTCGCCGCGGATTCCAGCTGCCGGACCCCGGGGAGAACCGACCCCATTCGCCCTCCCTCGATGCAGCTAATGATCTCTCCCGCATTCTCCAGAACGAAGTTGGTCTGGCCGGCCAGGCCTTCGAAGTCCCGCCCCAGCGTCTCCATCTCTTTTTCCGAGTCCGCCACTACCGCTCGCAATTCGCCCGCGAGCTCCCGGAGGGTGCGCGGCGCAGCGGCTCGTTCCTCCCCCGCGGCCGGTTCTTCCGCCGGTGTCATGCCGCGTTCCTCAGTCTTTCGCGCAAGACCAACATCGCCTGAGTACACACTCCTGCCGCAGCGGCCGGGAACAGCCCTTCCCGCCCGCGATTTTTGGTTCTGATGACTCCCTCATCGGCAGAAGAGCGCAGGGGCATGACGCGGACGCGGACGCGCTCCCGCCCGTGGGGCCGGATCATCCCAACCCGGTCCTCACGGTCCGCGCGTGCAGGGTCGCCTTTAAGGCATCACGACCCGTTCCTCACGCGGGAATTTGTCCAGCGTCTCCTGGGTGATCCCGAGGTGATCGAACACCAGCTGCGGGGGCAGATGCGTCAGCCAGTTCGACAGCGAGACATCCTGGTAATGGCTGGCCTTAAAAACCTCCAGAAACACCAGGTCCGTGTCGCCCGTGTTCTCGATATAGTGAGGAAAATTCCGCTGCACGTAGCCGACGTCGCCTTGCTCGAAATCCATCGTCCGCGCCCGCGCTCCCGCGGCAAACACCGTCATCCGCCCCTTGCCCTTCACGTAGTACTGCCACTCATCGGCGTTGGGATGCCAGTGCATCTCGCGCAGCCCGCCGGGGTGCAGAATCACATGCGCCGCCGCGATCTGCGGCGATGCCTTGAAGTTACTGCCATCCACAATGCGCACCTCGCCGCCCTGCGCCTTTTTCGTCGCAGGCATCTCCATCAGCCGAAAATCGAACGGCAGCCGCGACGGCCCCAGCGATCCCTGCGCTGCTCTCTGATCCGCCGCCAGCGGTCCCGGAAGCGTACCGGGAAAGATGTAACGTCCCTCCTCCGGCAGCGGCGGAAAAGCGCTCACCGGCACGCCAAAGTTTTTCGCCAGGATTTCCGGCGGTGTATGGGCCATCCAGTCCGTCAGCAGAACCGTCTCGTATTCGTCGAAGCTCCCGTCATCGAACACCAGCAGAAACTCGCAACCATCCGGCCGCAAGCCCTGGATCGAGTGCGGATATCCGCTGGGAAAATTCCAGATGTCCCCCTCCTTCACGTCGTCCACAAAGCTCCTGCCATCGGGATCGATGCACGTGATGCGCGCATTCCCGTTGAGCATCAGCGCCCATTCCGACGCGTTGTGCCAGTGCAGCTCCCGAATCCCTCCCGCGATCAGCCGCATCTCGACGCCGGCGATCTCTTTCGAAACATGCAGATCGGCCACCGTCACCTGGCGCGTCCATCCGCCGGGCTGCACCCGCTTGTGCGCCAGCGTAAATGGATACTTAAAAGTCGGCACATTCCCGTGATCCGTCGCCGGCGGCAGAACCGAGTCGGGATTCTCGTCGTACAGCGCCGCGTTTTCTTTCCCCAGAGGCAGGCTGGAGCTGGCGCTGTGCTCCCCGCTCTTCACTTCCTGCTGCGTCTGCCCGCCTGCGGCAGTCAATGCTCCGGCGGCGAGCGCAACGGAACCAATTTCAAGAAAACGGCGACGGGACGGATTCACACCTTCTGCCATATGCGGGATTCTCCCTCCGAAGAATGGAACGCTTCTCCCATTGAGGATAGAGAATCCCGGCGTGTCCGGTCCGGCCGAGCAAGGCGCGCTGCCGCTACTCCATCGGCGTCGTCACCAGATACGAGCTTCCGTACAGCGCCAGCCCGACGAACAAAGGAATCAGCCCGCACAGAAAAACCCCTTCCTGGCCGCCCAGCAGCGCGCGTAGAAAGACCAGCACGCCGATCCCCGCCGCAGTCGTAATCATCCCGCCGATCCGCAAACCCTGCCGGGTTCTCTCCGCCCCGATTTGTGCTTCCGCCCGCATCAGCTCCAGCGCCGCGTTGGCCCCCGGCCCCGGTGTATCCGCCAGCTTCTTCAGCATGTCGTTCTTGTAATAGGCCTCGCGCTCCTTGCGCCGCGCCTCCGACCAGCTGGCTACCGAGATCATGGTGAATACGGACACCGCCCCAACGGCCAGAAACCCAAACAGCGCCATTGCCATTCCAGCGTTTTCGCCCAACATAGGAACCTTCTTTCTCAGCGGCTCCGGGTTCCTGCCCCATCCGCTTCACCCCGTACGACCAGACCAGCGGTTTTGCGGTTTCAAATTCTCCCGGAAATGCCTGGACATAAATATTGCAACCGCGCACCATCATCCCAGGTCTCACCGGACAGGAAGCCACCGTGTGAACGCGGACCACCCACCCTCCGAACCGCACTCTGAAGACGCTGCCCTCATCGCCCGCGTCCTTGCCGGCGATACCGGCGCCTTCGAAGGGATCGTCCGCCGCTGGCAGTCGCCGCTGGTCAATCTGGCCTGGCGCTTCTGCCGCGATCGGGCCCGTGCCGAGGAAATGGCCCAGGAAGCCTTCCTCCGCGCCTGGCGCAACCTCGCCCAGTTCCGCGGCGACTCCGCCTTTTCCACCTGGCTCTTCTCTCTTGCCACCAACCTCTATCGCACGGAACTTCGTCGCATTCCCGCTACCCCGCTCTCGCTCGACGAAATCGCCGAACCGGCCGATCCCCGCATTTCCGGTGCCGCTTTCGACAACGCCCGCCGGGACGAAGCTCTCCGTCGCGCCGTTCTCGCCCTCCCGCCCAAATACCGCGACGCCGTCCTCCTCTTCTATTTCCACGAGCACGACGTGCCCGCCGCCGCCCGCACCCT
>JASHPM010000077.1 GCA_030038115.1 Acidobacteriaceae bacterium
GGCTGCGGACGGCGACCGTGACCTGCGTCGGGATCGCGACGATCGCGGCGGCGGTTGGCGCAGGCGGTCTGGGGGAGCTGATTTTTCGCGGCGTGGCGTCGGTGGATAATCGCCTGGTGCTCGCCGGGGCGATCCCAGCCGCGCTGCTGGCCCTGGCGTGCGACGGAGCTTTGGGACTGCTGGAACGATGGTTTCGCGTGCCCGGCCCGGGTGCGGCGGCGTGAATCGGACATTTGTCACTGTCGCGGTAACGTTTTGTTTTCTGCTGGAGGGCTGTTCGCCGCCGCGGCCGGGTCGGCCGGTGATTGGGGCGAAAAACTTCACCGAGCAGGTGGTCCTCGGGGAGCTGCTGGCCCAGGAGATTGAGGCGAAGACTCACCTGAAAGTGGAGCGGCGCTTTTACCTCGCCGGCAGTTACATTTGTCAGCAGGCCATGCTGGCAGGGCGAATCGATGGATATGTGGAGTATACGGGGACGGCGCTGACGGCGATTTTGAAGCAGCCGGTAGACCCCGATCCGGCGAAGGTTCTGGAGACAGTGCGGCGGCTGTATGCCGAGCGTTACCACATTGTGGTGGGGCCATCGCTGGGGTTCGAGAATACTTTTGCTATGGTGATTCGCGGAGACGATGCGCGGCGGCTGCGTTTGACGACGCTGAGCGAGGCGGCGCAATTCACGCCGCAGTGGCGGCTGGGCGTAGGGTATGAATTCGAGCAGCGGCCCGATGGTTTGCCGGGGTTGAGCGCGGCCTATGGACTGAAGTTTGCCGGCCCCCCGCGGACGATGGACCTGGGGCTGTTGTATCGCGCGCTCGAGGCGCATCAGGTGGACATGATCGCGGCGAATTCGACGGATGGACCGATTAAGGCGCTGGGGCTGACGGTGCTCGCCGATGACAAGCACTACTTTCCGCCGTATCAGGCAGTGCCGCTGATACGCGCCGAGGCGCTGCAACGGTGGCCGCGCATTGCGAACGCCCTGGCCGATCTGGCCGGGAAGATCGACGCAAAGGAAATGCGTGCGATGAATGAGGCGGTGGACGAGGAGCATCTCGACCCCGCAGAGGTGGTGCGGGAGTTTCGCTGGGGCAAGGGGCTATGAACCTCGCAAACAGCAATCAACCAACCCGCCGCGGTAAAGGCATCCTGACCACGCCGGGTCGTTCGGAGGCAATGCGATGACGGAAGCGATTCGAGAGGTGTCGCCGGGCCTGAGAGCCAGGCTGTCCGGTGGGTTCTATGTGTTCAGCGTGCTGATGGCTGTGTTGGCAGAGTTCGTCCTGCGAGGCAGACTGGGTTTCTTCGCGGCAGTCGTGTTCCCGATCGCGTGCTATTTCATTGTTGTGCTTCTGCTCTACAGCATCTTCAGAGTGGTGAAAAGAAGGCTCTCCTGGGCCTTTGTGTTTTTTGGCATCGCGGGACTCACCTGTGAGGCCGTGCAATTGCAGACCCGGGGCGTGAACATCGGCATGGTCTTTCACGGATTCTATTGCATCGTGCTCGGCTTCCTGATGTTGAGGTCGACGTTTCTGCCTCGGATCCTGGGCGTGTTCATGGCTCTGGGTGGTCTGGTTTGGCTCCTCTATCTGTTGCCGCGAGTGACACGCCATCTGTCCCCGTGGAACACCGTCGTCGGCCTCATTGGGGAGGCCCTGCCGATGCTGTGGCTGCTCGTAATTGGCGTGAACGAACAACGATGGAAGGAACAGGCCGGCCTGGCGACAGCTTCCTGACTGCCGTGGGCCGGTACCATCCCCACCTTCAGGAACCCGCGGTCGAGGACACGTATTGGGTGGCGTGGTTCCCGTGCGGTACGGCGGCGACACACGTGGGACGACCCGGCGTCTTGAAGGGAGAATTCTGGACTCCCGACAGCACCCCGGTATTGGGATTCAGCTCGCCCGCCTGCACGTAAACGTCGAGGGAGTCCGAAGTGTACAGGAAGCGGCCGATCGCGGGATCGACGACAACGCATGTGGGGCCCGGGGAATGGGAAGTGAAGCTCGATGAGGACAGGGCCGATGGCTGGCCCGTGGACTGGGAAATCGTGAACTCGCTGATGCTGGAAGCATTGAAGTTACTCACGTAGAGATACTCATCGCGTGGATCGATTGTCAGGTTCACAGGGAAGGTGCCGGTGGCGAAGGGGCCGTTGGTGAGTGGATCGAGCGTGCCTCCCCCGAGGATCTGGTAGACGATGAGCTCGTTCTGAACGCTGTCTGTGGTGTACAGGAAGCGGTTGGTCAAATCGACGGCGATGCCGGTGGGAGTTGTTCCCGCGGAGAAGGGGCTGCCGGGAATGCTGGTCAGAACGCCGGAAGAGCTAACCGTGAATCCCGAGATGGTTCCCTGGTTGGGGCAGGTAGAGGGCGTCGCGGGGGGTGTCGCGGTGGTCGGGGGCGACGTGGTAACGATGACCGAGTTAGTGTTGGAGACATAGGCGTAGTTGCCGTTGGGCGAAACCGCTACGCCGCCCGGAAAGCACTGCAGTGTCGTATAGGATTGCCCGCCGGAGGCAACCGGAGTGCCGAGAGAGCCGTCGGTGTTGACGGGGTAAACAACGAGGATGCCGGGGCCGGGTGAGCTGTCGCTGAAGCCGGGGCCGTAGTAATCGAGGACGAACAGCAGGGTGCCGGTGCTGTTGATGGCCAGGGCCACCGGTTCGGAGCCGGGGGTGGAGTAGCTCGTGCCAAAGGAGAGCTGCCCATCGCTGCCAATGATGAATTCCGCGATACTGTTGCTGCCCTGGTTCGCTACATAGAGGTACTGCTGGTTGGGCGAGGCGACCTCTGCAACCGGATTGACTCCCTGCGAGGAGAACGGTGAGCCGGCAACCTCGCTGAGCGCGCCCGACTGGGAGTCCACGTGATAGGAACTGACCTGCCCGTTGCCCCCGGAGCCGGCTGTGGCGCTGTTGGAGGTAACAAAGAGATAGTCGATGGTGTCGCTGGGGCTGCACGAGGTGATGCCGAAGCCCAGTAACAGACACGCTGCGACGGCCAGCAAACCATGGCCGATTTTCGTCAACTTCATGCTCTTCCTTCGTCCCTCGCGGGAACTGCATTCCATTCTAGAATCCGGTGCGGAGCCGGGGAAATCTTGTGCGCGGAAAACCTCATGCGTGCCGCCTAGAGCCCATTCTTGTTGCCGCCAGGGTGCGTGATGGCCGCCACGCACGTGGGCTGTCCCGATGTGGCGTAAGGCGAACCCTGGTTGGTGATGAGCGTACCGGTGGACGGATTCAGCTCGGCGCCGCCCACAGAGCCGCCGATGTAATCGGCAGTGTAGAGGTAGCGCTCCGTATCGGGGTCGGCAATAATGCAGAGCGGTCCGGAAGAGCCCGAGTTGCTGGTGGTAATGAGGGAGGGCCCCCCGGAACTGAGCGAATAGATGCTGATCGAACCGTCCTTGAAGTTGGTGATGTAGAGAAATTTGGCGTTCACCACGGTTCCGCCCATGGGCATGGTACCGGTGGCAATGGTCGACATCAGGGAAAGCGCCCCGCTGGCCTGGATGGAATACGTGTACATCTGGTTGAAGAGGCTGTCCGTGACGTAGAGCAATCCGTTGCCGGGATCGGCAATGATGCCGGTGGGCTCAGAGCCGCTGCCGGTGGAGAAGGGACTGCCGGAAACTTCGGCTACGGAGGAGGAGCTGACAGAAAAAGCCGAGACGGTGCCGGACGCCGGGCAGGAGGCCGGCAGAATGGGCACGGTTCCGGTCACCGGGGGCGACGTGGTGACCACCACGGCGTTGGTGTTCGTCACATAAACGAAATTGGCATTGGGCGTCACCGCGAGGCTCGTGGGGAAGCACTGCACAGGAAAGTAGTTGGCGGCTCCGGTGGCGAGCGGTGTCCCCAGGCTTCCATTGCTGTTAATGGGGTACGCGATGAGCGCGCCCGGTCCGGGATTGAGGTCGGTGTAAGAAGGCTGGCCGGGAGCGGCGGGCGCGTAGTAGTCCAGCACGTACAGCATGGTGCCCGTGGAATTGATGGCGAGAGCAACGGGCTCGGTACCGGGCGTGTTGACCGTGTGCAGCGGATAAAGCTTGCCGTCGGTACCGATCGCGTACTCGACGATGGTGTTGTCGTCGTGGTTGGCCACGTACAGGTTCAGGCCGCTCGGCGTGGTCACCTCATAGACGGGGTTGCGGCCGCCCGAAGGATAGGGCGAATCGGCGATCTGGTGAAGAGCGCCGGATTCGGAGTTGACCTCATACGCATTGATTTGGCCGGGATTCTGCAGGTTGCTGGTCACGTAGAGAAAGTCGATCGTGTTGCTGGCGCCGCAGGAGAGCAGGAGCAGGGACACACCCGCTATGGACCCGGCGGCAACCAGCCGCCCGCCAAGATGTCTGAGGTTCCTGTACCGAAATCCTGCGCGCATCAGTCTGTGTTGGAGCTGTAGAGGCACCAGGTCGGAGTCCCCACAGTGGAGAAGGTGGATCCTTTCGAGAGGTTGACCAACGTGCCCGTATCGGGATCGAACTTGGCGCCCGTGATGTCACTCGCTCCCGCGTTCGCCGTATACACATACTGATGGGAAGGATCCTCGAAGATGCATTGAGGGCCGGATCCGACTCCGTAAGTGGAGGTGTTGTTCGCGGGGTTGAGATTAAACGGCGTGAGAACGCCGCTGCTGGTCGTGATGTCGAAGGCGGAAATGACGCTGGCGGACTGACCCAGGCTGGGCGACTGGGTGTTGGTGATATAGAGATATTTGGAGCTGCTGTCGGTAACCAGCGCTGTCATGCCGGCTGCGGTGGCAACGTTAGGAACGGCCCCTCCGGAAATAGCAGAGAGCAAACCGTTATTGCCGGACTGGGTGAAGGTGTAGATCTCATTCGTGCCGTTATCCAGAACGTAGATATACGTGCCCGAGGCACTGGCGCCGATCACGGCCATGTTCGAGGTCCCAATCGGCTGAGCCCCTCCCGGAACCTGAATGAGCTGACCGGTGGTGCTCGCGCTGTAGGTGTAGATCACCTGCGTATTGCCGCTGGCCGGATCGCTGGCTTCGCCCGTGTACAGGTAGTTGGTGACTAAGTGGAAGTCGACCGGGCCGCAGCCGACCGGGAAATACGAGAGCGGCGTGCCCAGCGCATTTTGCTGTTGCTGGTTCTGCACCAGGAAAAGACGCCCGGTGGATGAATCGATGGAGAACACCGTAATGTCGCCGGCGGGATAGTAAACGCCCGCCGTGGCGTTGTAGCAGGGGGTGGCCGTACTGATGGTCGGCGATGCCGGAGTGGTATTGGGCGTGCTCCCCGGCTGGTATTCGTCCAGGACATAGAGATACGTGCCGCCGGTGCTCAGCGCCAGCCGCAGCGACCCAAATCCCTGACTGGGATAGGAAATCTGGTAGGCCAGCTGGCCGTCGCCTCCGACGCTGAAGACGGAGATATTGCCGCCGGTCCAGGTAATGGTGCCGTCCGCTGCCGTGGTCGGCTTGCCCTGGTTCAGAACGTAAACGTATCGGCCGCCGCTGAGCAACAGCGCGCGGATGGGATTGGTCCCCCCGGAACTGAGCGGGTCGTGCGGTGCCGCGCTCAGCACTCCATTCTCGTTGTCTTCCTTGTAGGACGCAACCTGGTTGTACTGGGATCCGGTGACGATGATGTACGCCACGGTGTAATCGTAATAGCAGGATTGAGTCCCAAATCCGATGACAAGGGATGCAGCCAGGGCCAGAGCGATCCGGCCGAATTTCCTGAACTTCATGCGCTTCCTTCACGCCCGGCCACCCGGGAAGGCGGCCTGGACAAACTGTAGGGATAATCCCGGACCATTGTAAATGGAACTGGGGTGTTGCGCCTGATTGTGAGGGGGCGGGCCGCCGTGGGGAGAAGCGGCGGCCCGGATCCTGGAGATTAGACGCTCGACCCGCGCCTGCGGTTAGGGGTCTTGAGCGTCACCAAACCCGGCAAGCGTCCTCCGGCATCATGGGCTGGCCTTTGTGGCAACCAAAGGCTTTGCCGAATTCGTCGAAATTGCGGACAACGCCGTCGGTGCGGAACATGCCGGGGGAATGCGGATCGACCTTGGCGGCGACGCGTGAAGTTTGCTCGCTCCGATTTTCGCACCAGATTTGGGCGAAAGAAATAAAGTAGCGCTGCGCCTCCGTGTAGCCGTCGATCTTGTCGTCGATACTCTTGCCCTCCTCGGCCAGGGTAGCGAGCAGGGCCTGCCATGCGATGCGGATGCCGCCGTTGTCGGCGGTATTTTCGCCCAGGGTGAGCTTGCCGTTGAGGTGGACGCCGGGAACGGGCTCGAAGCTGCCATATTCATCGATCTCGCACTGCAGCCGCTCATCGAAGGCCTTGCGGTCGGCATCGGTCCACCACGGTTTGACGTTGCCATGGCCGTCGTATTTGCTGCCCTCGTCGTCGAAACCGTGGGTCATCTCGTGGCCGATGACCACGCCGATGCCGCCGAAGTTGACAGCGGGATCCTTGCTGAAGTCGTAGAACGGCGGCTGCAGGATGCCGGCCGGGAAGTTGATGTCATTCATCGGTGGGGCGTAGTAGGCGTTAACCGTGGGCGGTGTCATGCCCCACTCCTTCTCATCGACCGGCTTGCCCACCTTGTTCAGCTCGTAATTGAACCGGAATTCCGCGGAGTGGTCGAGGTCCGTGATGAAGTTGGTGCGTGTGACCTCGAACTTCGAGTAGTCCCGCCATTTGTCGGGATAGCCGATCTTCTGGCGAAACTCGTCCAGCTTGACCTCTGCCTGTTTCTTGGTGTCCTCGCTCATCCAGGGCAGCGCCTGGATGTCGTCTGCGAGCGCCTTTTTGAGCGCGGCGACCAGCTGTTCCATGTTCTGCTTGGCCTCCGGCGGGAAGTTCTCCTTCACCCAGTCCTGGCCCACGGCCTCGCCGAGCGCGCGGTCCGTGGCCGACGTGCAGCGCTTCCAGCGCGGAGTTTCTTCGGCCTGGCCCTGCAGGGTTTTCTGGAAGAAGTCGAAATTGGCGTCCTGAAAGGGTTGCGAGAGCCAGTCCGCGACTCCGTTAATCACGTGGAATTTGAGGTAAACCTTCAGAGCGTCGAGGCTCTCGTCCCCGAGCAGCTGATTTTCCGCCTTGAAGAAATCAGGCTGGCCGACATTCAGGTCCTCGACCCTGGGAGCATGAACGCCGGTGAAATAGGCGGACCAGTCGAAGTTGGGGTCGAGCTGATCGAGCGCGGTGAGGGTCATGATGTGGTAGCGCTTGTCGGGATCGCGCAGCTCGACCCGCGGCGTCGCACCTTTGGCCAGCGCGGTTTCAATTTCCAAGACCTCGCCGGCATCGGTCTTCGCCTGGTCCTCGGTTTCCCCAGTCAGCTTCAGCACGGTCACGATGTAGTCGTGATACTTCGCCCGAATATCCTGCATGTGCGGATTGTCTTCGAGATAGTAGTCGCGGTCGGGAAGAGTCAAGCCGCCCTGACTCACCCCTTCAATCTGCTTCGATGAATCCTTTTCATCCTGCTCCACGCCAAAGCGGAAGAAGATGCCGGTTGGGGTCTTCGAATCGAGGTAGGCGGCGACGGCCGCGATGTCCTTCTTATCCTTGATCGCGTCGATGCGCGCAAACAGCGGCAGGATGGGCTGGTCGCCGAGCTTGTCGGCCAGGTCGGAGTCCATGCACGCGGCGAAGAAGTCGCCGTACTTGCGCTGCAGCGGCGTGGCCGGCGAATCCGCGGCTTTCTTCAGGTCGACATAGAGAAGGTAGCGATTGCGCTCCGCCAGCTCGTTGAATCGCCCCCAGCGGGATTGATCGCTGGGAATGGGGTTGTTCTTGCGCCAGTTTCCGCAGGCGTACTGGTAAAAGTCGACGCAGGGGTCGGCGGTCTTGTCGATGGCGCTGAGGTCGAAGCTGTGCGGGGCCTTCGGTTCCACCGGAACCTGGGACGTGTCAGAGGCGGAAACGAATTGCTGCGCGGAAAGAGCCAGGGGGCTTGACAGCACAAGCACGACGGCAAGGCGGAAGACAGGGTGAAGGATGCGCATTGGACTCCTCAGAAGCGTGGGGAAGCGGGACCCCGCTGTGATGTGTGCAGAAACGATAATACGCGGGAAAGGCGGATGCAGAAACCGGGCCGGCCGGTTGCGAATTCAGAAGATGTGGAATTTTATGTTCAGGTATTTCTTCGGGTCCTTGCGGATCGCGCTGACGAGGTCGCTGGTATCGGTCATCACCTTGTTCGCGTTGTTGTAGAGAGTACGCTCCTTGAGGAGCGCGCCCATAGTGCCCTGGCCGCTGTCGATCTGGGTCAGAACGGAGTCGAGTTTGTCGATGGCGTCGGAGAGCTTGTCCGCCATTTTGGGATCTTTCGTGAGCCTCCCCAGACTGCCCTGGCCGGAGTTGATGGTCGCCGTGATCTGGTTCAGGTTGTGCGTGGTGTCCTTCAGCTCCTTGTAAAGTGTGTCGTCTTTAAGCAGCTTGCCCATCGTTCCCTGGCCGTTGTCGATCTGCGTGGTGATGTCTTCGGCTTTGGCCACCATGTTGTTCAGACGGTTGTACATGGTGTCGTCCTTGATCAGCTTCCCGACGGAGCCCTGTCCGTTGTTCACCTCATCCACAATGGCGGACAGCTCGTTGAGGGTGGAGAGAGCCTTCTTGTAGAGCGTTGGGTCGTTAATGAGCAGGCCGATGGAGCCGTTCTTCGAATTCAGGGTGTCGGCGATCTGATTCACCTGATCGAGGATGGTGTCGAGCCGCTCGATCGTTCCCTGGCTGGCCTGGATAACGTCCTGGAGATTGGGGGTTTCCGTGGTGGGCAGCTCGGCGTTGTTCTCAACCGGGCCGCCGTGCGCGCGCTTGCTGTCGATATCGACGAGGGTGTCGCCCAGAACGCCCTGGGTTTCGAGGCTGGACTTCGAGTCTTGCCGAATGTCCCCGGCAGATTTGCGGTTGATCTTCATCACGACTTCCACCGGCGTCAGCCGCCGGGCGGGATCGGTGACGATATGAATGGCGTTGACGTTGCCCACGGTGACGCCATCCAGCAGGACCGGAGCACCGACCTTGAGACCAGCGGAATTTTCAAAGTACGAGCGCAGAGTCAGACGGCCCGACCAGAAGCCCCCGGTCGAGTTCGACATGAGGAAGATGAGCGCGATCAGAGCACACAGGGCAACGATGACCAGAACGCCCACTTTCAGTTGTGACCATCGCACTTCCTGTTGACCTGGCACGTCGTCCCTCGGGAAAGGCGAACAAGAGCCGCTGGCAGGAGGATATCAGAGGACCAGGAGATCGCCGCTCAGCAGGTTCAATGCGTGGATGCGATGACCCGCTGCAGCTGTTAAGGCGGCCGCGCTTTCCGGACGGGGCAACCCGCAAATTCCTCACCGCGCCGGGTAGGGCGTGGTGGCTTGTGTGCGGGCGTTGAGGATGGTAAAGCTGCCGCTGGTCGACGCCGTCAGCTCCAGTTCGTAGCCGGTGTCAGGGCCGTGCAGGTTGGCGATGAATTTCTCCGGAGGGTTGTCCGGACCAGCCTCTTCGGAATAATGCAGCATCCACAGCGCCTCGAGTCCGGGGATTTTGCGGATGGTCTCGACGGTGGGCTTCGATCCGCCCTTGGTGGCGCCGTTATCCATAATCGCCACACGCGGCGTGATGGCGTCCACCAGCGCCGGACTCGAACTTTGATACCAGCCGTGGTGCGAGACGATCAGGATGTCGATGTGGCCGATGCGGTTGTCGGGGCACATCATGTCCATCTCTTTGTCCCAGGTCAGGTCGCCCAGGTCGAGGATGCGCAGCTTGCCCCAGGTGATGAGCGTGCCGAGGGAGCGGGCGTTTTCGGTCTGGTCGGCGGGACGGACTTCGGAATCCCTGCAATAGGGATTGGGCTGGCCGGCGCCGGGCAGCGGGTGATCGATGAAGTTGCCGTCGGCAGTGAGAACCAGCGCGGAGAGGCCGGGAATAGGCAGCTTGTCGCCAGGTTTCGCGAGAATGTGCTTGTATTTTCCGGTCGCCAGCACCTTCTGATAACCGTCGTACGCGTCCACCGTGGGTTTATCGCCGGTTTCGCGAAGCGGACCGTGGTCGATGAACGTCCCGACGGGGATGCGGTCGACCAGCTGTGGGACGCCGCCGGTGTGGTCGACGTGGTAGTGGGTGAGCAGGACATAATCGATCCGGGTCAGTCGGGCGCTCTTCGCGGCCGCCACGATGCGATCGGCGTCGCGGCCGGCAAAGTCCGGCCAGCCTGTATCGATGAGTAAAGAATGACCGGCGGGCGTGACAAACAGCGTCGACTGGCCGCCTTCGACGTCGATGAAGAAGATTTTCAGTTCGCCGGCAGGGTGCTGGGCGCGCGCCGTCGCGCCGGAGAGCAGCAGGAAGCAGGCGAGAAGCGCAGGCAGAGGCAGGCGGCGGGACGCAAGCGTCATGAAAAGCTCCGAGGGTTGGGATTTCTCGACCGAGCCATGATAGACCCGCGGGTTCCACTCAAACGCTCTGCTCAGCCGAAGTGGATAAAACCGAGAGCCGTGGCCACCACACCGGCGAGGCCGAAAAACATCCCCATATACCAGTAAACTCGTTGCCGCGTGAGCAGCGTGATCGACGTGATAACGAGGCCGATTTCCAGCAGAGCTTCGCCCAGGTCGAAGCGGTCCGCGCGGCGCTCCGCCTTGTGAACTTCCTCTTCCTGCTCGCGCGCGGCGGCTTCGGTTTCGGCCAGGTCCTGGTTCCACTTCTGCAGGTGGCTTTTATAACCGTCCGTGATCTTATTGGCGGCTGCCTGATCGCGGATCGGCAGCGTCGCCAGCATGTCGGAGATCAGCTGCGTATCGTACTGGCGGATCTTGTGCGCCTGGTAGAGGTTCCACTGGTCGGTGGCGCGGGCCTGGTAGAGGACCGCTTCGGTGTGGGAGCGGTGCCCCAGAACGGTGACGATGGCGACGACCACAGCCAGCACGCTGATGGTGAAACTGACGGGGTGCAGGCTGGGTTCGCCGGAGGCGCGTTCGTGCTGCTCTTGCAGTTCGTGGGCTTCGCTGGCGTCCATGGGTCTTTCAGCACCATACACCAGGAACGGGCGGAAACGGGCAGCCCGGCAAATCTATTTGTTCTTGCCGGGGGCAGGCGCGGAGACGCTGGCGGTGTTGCTTTCCGACTGCATAACACTCACGATGCGGCTGCGGAAATCATCGTAAGTGGGCGCGCCATCGATAGAGCCGAGGGTGGCCTGCGTTCCCCCAAAGAAGCTTTCCAGGGCGAAGCGGTGCAGCGTCGAGCCCACCACGTCCGGATGCTCCTGGTGGTAGGCGGCCTCATCCGCATCGTCGGCCGCAAAAGAGTAGTAACCCAGGATCACGCCCTTGTCATTCGTGACCGTGAAGCGGTACCACACGTGGTCCGGCCCCTGTGGCTCGAAGTATTCGATGGCCTCGATCGTCTTGTCGCCGGCGTGGAACCTTTCCACCACGATGCCGTTCGTTTTGGCCGCCGAGGGATGGTGGCCGTCGGAGTGGTATCCGCGCAGAATCGCGCGTTCGATGTCGCGGTCCCTGCGGTCGCCGCTTTCCGAATACGCTTCCAGCAGTCCGGCGTGGACATCCGTGCTGCCCGGCCAGGCAGCCTGTGAGTTGCGGAAGCAGACCAGCGCCTCGTCGGGCTTGCCGTAATCGAGCAGCAGCGTGCCGATCATGAAGCTCGCTTCCGCGTTGCCCGGATGTGCATCCAGGATCGCTTCCGCCTCCTGCAGGGCCCGCTGGCGATCGCCGTTCAGCAGGTCGGTTCGAACGTCAATGAAGTCGGAACTCTGCACCGGCGACACGGTTCTCGGCGCAGGCGGCAGGCAAATGGGATGCTCGGGCGGGTTAGCCAGAGCGATGCCGGGACTGAGCGCGATCAGAAGGGCCGTGGGGAACAGTTTCATCCGCTTACCTCGGGTTGGGGAAAGCCCCGTTGTCCCATCAGTATGCGGCTTTGTGAGTCGAAATGCGCAGCAAAAGGATGCCTGAACGGGGGTGGGGAACAAAAGAGTTAAAAACGCATCGTTGCGAAATCACTGAGGTTACGGGGCTCGCCATGACGACAGTCATCCCGTGGTGCTCAGAGCCGGAAATAGATGCCAACCATCGGCTCCGCGGTGTGGGTAAAGGCGCCAGTGGACGTGAAAAGGCTGGTCAGGTCGGGCGCCTTATAGAGGTTGCCACGGTACTGCAGGCGCAGCCCGATGTGCGGCAGGAGACCCCAGTCGAGGCCGGCGCCGTAAACATAAACAGCCGTCGTGGTGGTCTTCGTGGGCGAGCCAGGGGGCATAGTGACTGGCAGGCAGCTGGAACCGCAGGAATAAGTGGTGGTCTCGTTCCCGGAAGGCACATTCAAAAGCACACCGGCGCCGAGCACCGCGAACGGGCGGACACTGGCGATATGGATGGAAGGAGTCCAGTCTCCAGTGATCTCATGGGCGTTGGCGGGTACCTGGACGTTTTCCAGCTCGGGACTGCACGGCAGACCGCAGGTGGCCTCCTGGTAGGGCGTATAGCTTTGGTTAGCGCGGTTGAAAGAATAGGTGGCTTCGAGGCCGACGATGGGATTGGAGATGTGGCGGAACTCAAAGATGCCGCCCGCCTGGTTGGCCGGACTCTGCTCGATTCCGTTGCCGGTAGTGGTTCCGCTAAAGGCTCCGTAAACGCTGGCGGAAACGCTGGTTTGTGCTGCAGCAATGCCTGGCGCAACAGTAAGGGTGGCCGCGAAGAGGAAGAAAGCTGGATGGACCGAGGGTATGCGCATCATCATGCTCCGGAGTAATGAGCAGAGCACCCAGAGCATGCACAGCCTCCGCTCTGCCATCACTCAAATTGGACGGGTGCCAGCGAGGTTTTGTTCAAGGCGCCACAGTCATTTCTGGCGACTCTAGAGTCGAAAGTAAATGCCGACCATCGGCTCGGCGGTGTGGGTAAAGGTGTCTGTCGAGGTGAAGAGCTTCGTCACATTCGGCGCCGAGTAGAGATTGCCCCGATACTGCAGGCGCAGCCCGATGTGCGGCAAAAGGCCCCAGTCCAGGCCCCCTCCATAGACGTAAACCGCCTTGGTCGAGGTGCTCGTGCTGCTGGTGGAGGTGGTGGTCATGGAACTGGAGGTTCCGCAGACCAGACAGGGGCCCGTGGTAGTGACCGTGGCCGTGCCTGTGGCCGGCACGTCGAGAAGGAGACCAACCCCGAGCACGCCGAAGGGCCGGAGGTTCGCGATGTGGACAGAGGGAATCCAGTCAGCCGTCACTTCATGAGCATTATTGGCGACGGATTCTGTCGAAATGGAGCAGCCAAAAGCAGGACAAAACACGCCGGTAGGCGGGGGCGCGGTGTACGTCTGGTCAGCCCGGTTGAAAGAGTAGGTCCCTTCAAAGCCGAGAATGGGGTTCGAAATGTGGCGAACTTCGAGCAAACCGCCCGCTTGGTTCGCCGGGCTCTGCTCGGTGCCGTTTCCTGTCGTAGTTCCGCTGAAGGCTCCGTAAACGCTGGCGGAAACGCTGGTTTGTGCTGCAGCAATGCCTGGCGCAACAGTAAGGGTGGCCGCGAAGAGGAAGAAAGCTGGATGGACCGAGGGTATACGCATCATTATGCTCCGGAGTAATGGGCAGAGCACCCAGAGCATGCACAGCCTCCGCCCTGCCACCACCCAAATTGGACGGGCGCCAACGAGGTTTTGTTCCGGGCGCCACAGTCATTTCTGGCGACTCTAGAGTCGAAAGTAAATGCCGACCATCGGCTCCGCGGTGTGCGTAAAGGTGTCTGTCGAAGTGAAGATCTTCGTCACGTTCGGCGCCGAGTAGAGATTGCCCCGGTACTGCAGACGCAGCCCGATATGCGGCAAAAGGCCCCAGTCCAGCCCCGCTCCATAAACGTAAACCGGCTTGGTCGAGGTGCTGGTGCTGGAGGTCGTAGGGCCGGGACAGGTGGCCAGACCGCAGGGGCCCGTGGTCGTGACCGTGGCTGTGCTGGTGGCAGGCACATCGAGGAGCAGCCCGGCGCCGAGAACCGCGAAGGGCCGCAGATTGGCGACGTGGACGGATGGAACCCAGTTGGCCGTCACTTCGTGGGCATTGTTCGCGACGGATTCTGTCGTAGTGATGCAGGTTATCGCACAGGCAGCGGGCGGCATGACGTAGGTCTGGTTGGCACGGTTGAAGGAGTACGTCGCTTCGAAGCCGAGAATGGGGTTCGAAATGTGGCGAACCTCCAGCAAGCCACCCGCCTGGTTGGCGGGACTCTGCTCGGTTCCGTTGCCGGCGGTGGTACCGCTGAAGGCGCCATAAACGCTGGCGGAGACGCTGGTTTGCGCGCAGGAGATGCTGGGCGCGATGGCAAAGGCCAGCGCTGTTGCCGCAAGGAAGAAAGACGTATGGATTCGTTCAATACGCATGGGGTCTCCCGGGATTGAGATGCAGAGCCACGGTCCGGGCGCTGCCGTCCTCTGAGATGGACGCGAAATGCCGTATTTAGTTGTGCTTGCCTATCGGCTCGGACTGGGATGCAGGGGCGTGCGCGCTTCCCGCAGCAGATACCAGGAGCCCATCGTGATGCACAGCAGCGCGAGCAGAGCGCCGCTGATCGCAAATTTCTCCGCCGGACCGGCGAGCAGTACCGCAAAGTCGGCATGCAGAGACGGCTTCCAGCCGGCGGTGGCGGGCATGGCGCGATGCGTCAGGGACCAAAGGAGCATTGCCGGTACGTAAATCAACGTGAGCGCGCGCAGGGCGCGGAACCAGAAGGCGGCGCGGCGGCGCAGATGCAGACGAGCCCGGCGGCGCGCTTCGAGCCATGCCTGGCCGGCATCGGGAGGACCGCTCTCGGTTCGGATCCGCGCGGATTCTCCCAGTAGAGCTTCAGTGACAGCGGAGGCTTCCGAGCAGGTCGCGCAGGAATCCGCATGTTGGCGCAGAGCCTCGGGCCAGAAGCCCGTCCGCACGGCGCGCGCCACGTCGGACTCGTGTTCACAGCGAAGCGAATTCATACAAACCTCTTTCGCGCCCTTCCTTCCGGAGCCTGGCTTAGCCTGTGGTTCGGGGCGTTCTTCCGCTCCAGAAGATGAGCGGCCTTGCGGCGCGCGCGAAACAGCAGGATCTTAATGCTCAGCGTGCGCAGGCCGGTCGCGGCCGCGATTTCCTCGTGGTTCATACCTTCCACGTAAGCCAGCCACAGCAATTCGCGCTCGCGGGGCTTCAGCTGGCGAAGCGTCGAGCGAACATCGAGGCAGGATTCCATGTTCGGCGCCGCGCTCCGCTCCGGCGCCTCCGGGGCGAAGTCGTCGATCCGGCTGCGTACCCGGTCATGCACCAGGTTGGTGGCGATGCGATAGAGATACGAGCGGGTTTGCGGCTCATCCATATCCGGGTGCCTGCGCATCAGGTAGCGGCAATACGTCTCCTGCAGCAGATCGTCGGCGACGTCCGGCCGCCGGCACACATGCAGCAGGTAAGCCCGAAGCGGCTGCGACGTGGCATCGTAGAGAGCACGGAACGTCAGCTCGTCGAGTGCGCCGGTTTGCGCATCGCCAATCACGCCAACGACCCCAGGGGTTCTTTCCATGCCTTGTCGTACGCTTTCCCGCCGCTCCGGGTTCCGTCCCAAACCGATTCACGACCGGGGTTCTGCCAGGCCCATCGAACGATAAAGGTACCAGGAGACAAATGCCGCAACCTCGAAGCCCACCCCGAGAGCCAGAGCAAGAACGCCGGGCACGATCACGTCGGAATCCACCGCCCCCATGGTGCGCAGGATGCACAGAGCGCCGCCCAGAAACATGATGACGATGCCCCAGCGCACGCAATCGAGCATCGGTGCCAGGGGTCCTTCGCGCTCGAACGCGAGACCGCTCAGGAACTTCTTGCCCGCTTCGGTTTCCACGTATGCCGCCATATTCTGCGCGGAATCGAACCGGGCGAGCAGGACGGTCTGGACGTCGGCCTGCACGCGCGCCATTTTGTAGCGGCGGACCGACGAGAAAATCGTCCAGGTGATGAAGCTGATCGTGCTGAATACTGCGATGATCGCGACTACGTCGGTTTGCATGGCCTTACCTCGATCTCAAAAATTCGCATTGCACCGAATAAAACGGAGATGAGGCCCGTTCGGTTAACAGAAATGTTCGGGGAACGCAAAACCGCGGGCGTCCCCGGAAGACGCGCGTTGGTTTGTCGCGGAACCCGCTCATGGGGTTGGCCCTGGGCCAGGCCCCCAGCCCCACGCGGGCGGCCGTCCAGCCCTGTTAAACGGCCGTTCCTAAGCGAAGACTTTTCAACAGTTTTGCCCCGTTTTCCTCACTTGCCGCTTCCCTCCTTCGCGTATCATCAATCCAGCCGTGCCCGGTTTGCGGTTCCCGGTTGGGCATGGTATAGTAGAGAAGATTGATAGCAGTGGCAGGGCTTCGCTGGCGGGTGTATTTGCCCCAGTCGTTGAGATGAGCGAAGCGGGTCTGTTCGACAGTCGGTGCGCCGTGGCGCACGGTAAGCCAAACAGAACAATCCATTGCAGAACCGGGAACTCGGTCGTCGTTTGCCCGAGAAGTTCCCACTGGGCGGTCAGCCGCCCCCGCGGGTTGTGCTCGCGGAAACGGTCTTTCTAAGTTTGGCGCTTCACCGTCGGCCCTCCGTCAAGAGAGTCCTCGGAATGCGTGAACAGGGCTTGCAGAGTATCGATCCGATCAACCGGATCGCCTTGACAGGCGCCATCGAGATTGGATAGCCTCGAAAAGTTCGCGCAAAAATGAAGCGCAACACGTTCGGGGACATGCAACTGGCTGAAATGCCGTTGCTCGTCTTCGATCCAAAACGGCCCGCTCAGGCGGTAAACCGGTATGGATCTTTGACAATCAGGTAGAACATGCCAGTCGTGAGAATACGGAAAGATCTGGTTTGATCATTCTCACAATGTAGTGCTTCATGGGCTTTCGCGCCCCTCGGGGTACCCGTCACGCTCGCGTGAACGGGGTGAGAGCTTCATGAAGCCGATTCCTCCCGAAGACCTCCGTCGTCGGGCGGGAATCTCAGGTTTCAAACGAGAGTTTGATCCTGGCTCAGAATCAACGCTGGCGGCGTGCCTAACACATGCAAGTCGAGCGAGAAAGTGGAGCAATCCATGAGTAAAGCGGCGCACGGGTGAGTAACACGTGACTAACCTACCCTCGAGTGGGGAATAACCTGGGGAAACCCGGGCTAATACCGCATAACACCTACGGGTCAAAGGAGCAATCCGCTTGAGGAGGGGGTCGCGGCAGATTAGTTAGCTGGCGGGGTAATGGCCCACCAGGACGATGATCTGTATCCGGCCTGAGAGGGCGCACGGACACACTGGAACTGAAACACGGTCCAGACTCCTACGGGAGGCAGCAGTGGGGAATTTTGCGCAATGGGGGAAACCCTGACGCAGCAACGCCGCGTGGAGGATGAAGTCCCTTGGGACGTAAACTCCTTTCGACCGGGACGATGATGACGGTACCGGATGAAGAAGCCCCGGCTAACTTCGTGCCAGCAGCCGCGGTAATACGAGGGGGGCGAGCGTTGTTCGGAATTATTGGGCGTAAAGGGTGCGTAGGCGGTTCCGCAAGTCCTGTGTGAAATCTTCGGGCTCAACTCGAAGTCTGCACGGGAAACTGCGGGGCTTGAGTGTGGGAGAGGTGAGTGGAATTCCCGGTGTAGCGGTGAAATGCGTAGATATCGGGAGGAACACCTGTGGCGAAAGCGGCTCACTGGACCACAACTGACGCTGATGCACGAAAGCTGGGGGAGCAAACAGGATTAGATACCCTGGTAGTCCCAGCCCTAAAC
>JASHPM010000078.1 GCA_030038115.1 Acidobacteriaceae bacterium
CGGATGGTGCGCGGCCTCGGCGGCCATGTGGTTGGCGACAGCGCGGCGAATGAGGGCCGCGGCATCGGCAGCGGGCGACGGGCCGGATTGCGCGGAGCCGCCGGCCGGGAAGAGAAGCAGCAACGCAGCCACGCAGGTGAGCGGAATGGAGCGAGCGGGGGGCGGATTGCTGCGCGGGGATCGATGCATCGTGTTCCGGCTACAGGAGAGATGGCGCAGGGCGTTTGGGAGTCGCCCGGCAGTCGCGGGGAAAGCCGGGCTCGCGTGGCTGGGCCAGCGCAGCATCTGCTCCTGTTATAGACGAGTGGCGGTTGGGGAAGTCAGGCGGGGATGGCGCACGGTTTCGAAAGGAGGGGCATCTCCATTAAAATTGAGAGCATGAGCCGTATTCGTTTGGGTCGCTGGCTGCCGCTAGTGGCGGCCATTGTCACCGTGGCCGTTCCAGCGCATGCGCAGGAGCAGGAGCGCGGGCGGAAGTACAAGCCCCCACCGCCGACCTGCAAGATCACCGTGACGGTGCTGAAGGCCAGCAATGGGAAGCCGCTGGAGAACGCCTCGGTCGTCTTTCATCCGCTGAAGAACGGGAAAGACGAAGGGAACATGGAACTGAAGACGAACGAGGACGGCAAGGTGACGATCGACGTGATCCCGATGGGGGATGGGTTGCGGCTGCAGGTGCTGGCGAC
The DNA here is from genome assembly GCA_030038115.1 of Acidobacteriaceae bacterium. Taxonomy (GTDB): domain Bacteria; phylum Acidobacteriota; class Terriglobia; order Terriglobales; family Acidobacteriaceae; genus Palsa-343. The sequence continues at coordinate 687 of JASHPM010000078.1, forward strand.
CGGGTACCAGACGTTCGGGGAAGATTACGATTTGCCCACGGACTCGAAGGATATAGAGGTGAAGCTGAAGCGGCCGCAAGGGCAGTATTCGATTTACGAGAGCCATCCGGAGCCGAGCGGGCAGGCGGGGCAGTCGCAAAGCCAGAACGGCAGCAAGCCGCAGCAGGATCAGAAGCCGCCGCAGTAGGGGACAGGTTGCGGGTCACGGGTTACAGGTGACAGGTTGCAGAAGTTGGCTCATCTGATTCCTGATTCCTACCGACAATGCATCGCCGCAGGTAATGTCCTGTTGAGGACGGTGGCGGCGATCCATGCGCCGGAGCGGCTATCCTTGAATGGCCGTGTCTTCCACCGAACAAGCTGCGTCTTCGTTGCCGTCGCTGCACGATTTTTTTGCGCCGGGAGGCGTGCTGTCGCGGTCGAGCCTGCCCTATGAGTTTCGGCGGGGGCAGCTGGAGATGGCGCAGGCGGTGGAGCGGGCGCTCCAGGATCAGCGGCACCTGATTGTGGAAGCGGGAACGGGGACGGGGAAGACGCTGGCGTATCTGCTGCCGGCGCTGCGGATGTGCGCGGCGACGGGGCATCGAGTGATGGTGTCGACGGGCACGAAAAACCTGCAGGAGCAGCTGTTCTTTAAAGATGTGCCGTTTCTGGAGTCGCTGCTGGGACCGCTGCGCGTGTGCTACATGAAGGGGCGCGCGAATTATCTGTGCCGGCACAAGCTGTTCGCGCTGCGAAACCAGCCGATTCTGTCGGGGCTGGAGGAGATTTCGCAGTATCAGGCGATCGCGGAGTGGGAAAAGACGACGGAGACGGGGGATCGTGCGGAGATCGACGATCTGCCGGAGGCGAGCGCGGTATGGGCGAAGCTGGATGCGCGGAGCGAGGCGTGCCTGGGGCAAAGCTGCACGGATTACGGGCGGTGCTTCATCACGGAGATGCGGCGGAGGGCGGCGGAGAGCGACGTGGTGATCGTGAATCATCATTTGTTCTTCGCGGATATGGCGATCCGGCAGCAGGCGGGAGGCGCGCCGGATGCGGGCGTGCTGCCGGAAGCGGGGGTGGTGATCTTCGACGAGGCGCACGAACTGGAGGATGTGGCGTCGAGCTACTTCGGGATCAACCTGAGCAACGTGAGGTTCGAAGAGCTGGCGCGGGATGTGGAGACGCTGCTGCGCGCGCGCGGGGAGCTGAAGGCGGAGGTAGTGACGGCGGCGCAGATGATCCGGGAGCGGGCGCGGCTGTTTTTTGGGGCGCTGCCGATGCGCATGAACGCGCGGGCAGGGTCGGGCGAAGGACGGATGCCCTTCGAGAATCGCGAAGAATTTCTGGAGACGCAGGGGGATGTGTATCTGGGTGTGCTGAATGCGCTGCACCGGATGGAAGGCGAGCTGGAGGGGTTGAAGGGGGCGGAGGAGGCGCAGCCGCTGCGGCGGCGCACGGGGATGGTGCGGGAGCAGCTGAAGTTTCTGATGGAGTCGGAGGATCGGAACACGGTTTTCTGGCTGGAGCGGCGGAGCGGGCGGCAGATGAGCACGCACCTGCAGGCGACGCCGATCGATGTTTCGGAATTGCTGCGGGAGTTGCTGTTCAACAGCTATCCGAGCGTGGTGCTGACCTCAGCGACGCTGACCGTGCAGAGCGGGTTTTCGCATATTCGCAAGCGGCTGGGGTTCGACGAAGCACGCGAGCTGGTGGTGCCATCGCATTTTCAATATGCGCGGCAGGCGCTGTTGTATCTGCCGCCGGGAATGCCCGACCCGCGGGAGCCGAATTTTCAGGAGGCGGCGGCGCAGCGGATCCGGCGCATGCTGGAGATCACGCGGGGGCGGGCGTTTTGCCTGTTCACGAGCTACCAGCAGATGCGCGATTTGTACGAGCGGCTGTTGGTGGAGGTGGGTTATCCGCTGTTGCTGCAGGGGACAGCGCCGAGGAAGGCGCTGATCGAGGAGTTTCGCGCGACGCCGCATGCGGTGTTGTTTGGGACGTCGAGCTTCTGGCAGGGAGTGGATGTGCAGGGCGAGGCGCTCAGTTGCGTGATCGTGGACCGGCTGCCATTCGCGGTGCCGACGGATCCGGTGGTGCAGGCGCGAATGCGCGCGATCGAGGAGTCGGGCGGGAGTCCGTTCTTCGAGTATCAGGTGCCGTCGGCGGTGATCACGCTGAAGCAGGGGTTCGGGCGGCTGATTCGGTCGCTGGACGATCGCGGCGTGCTGATGCTGCTGGATCCGAGGCTGGAGCGGCAGAGGTACGGGAGAATTTTTCTGGAGAGCCTGCCGCCGTATCGGATTACGCAGAATATCGGGGATGTGGAAGCGTTCTTTAGCCAGTAGCTGGGAGCGGGGAGCTGGAAGCTGGTAGCTATGGCGCGAGGAGTGGGGAAGTGCGCGGCACGGGCACGAATTGCGCCGAATGACGCAGCTGTTCACGCCGTGTGACGCAGCGCAGGAAGGTGGGCGCAGGCGGTGCGAAGGGTGATGCAGCGCACGAACATGCGTGATTTCAATCACATGGTGGTTTGAGGCGGGTTTGGCACGCGCCTTGCAGTATCTCCTGGTGTCAATCAACTCCCCAGGAGAAAGACAATGGAACGCAGCCAGGGTTGTTTAGAGTGCACATCACGCGGCAAGCACCTTTTCTGCAGCATGCAGAACACGTCGCTGGAAAAATTCGACTGCATCGGAACCCCGGTGCGGTTTGGCAGCGGAGCGGTAATTTTCCGCGAGGGCGACAACTGCGGTTCGGTGCATGTGCTGTGCTCCGGGCGCGTGAAGCTGTCGGCGACGAGCCGCGAAGGGCGGACGCTGATTCTGAAGATTGCCCGCGCCGGCGAGGTGCTGGGTCTATCGGCGGCGCTGGCAGGGCAGCCGTTCGAGGTGACGGCAGAGACGGTGGAGCCGTGCCAGTTGAAGACGATCCGGCGCCAGGCGCTGCTGGATTTTCTGGATCGCAACCCGGACGCCAGCATGCGCGCGGCGCGGTGCGTGGCCCAGGAATACAAAGCCGCGTTCTGCGAAGTCCGGCGGCTGGCGCTGCCGGCAACCGCTTCAGGACGAGTAGCAAATCTGCTGCTGGACTGGAGCCGGGAACAGGCTACTGAGAATCCAACGCGCGGGCGCTGCATCATGCCGCTCACGCACGAAGAGATCGCCTCGATGACAGCAACGACGCGGGAAACCGTGACGCGGGTGCTGGGTCAACTGAAGCGCGATCAACTGATTTCCATCCGCGGCGCCGCGCTGACCGTACTGCAACCACAGGCGCTGGAACGGCTCGCGGTATAGAAAGCCAGGCCCTCCCCCTGGAACTGTGAATCTTTCATATGCAGTAAGTGCAGTTATTCTTTGAGGCAGCCGAGAGGCTGCCTCATTTTATTTGGAAGAGGCTATGTCCTGGTACCAGGGGATGTTGATGACGACGATGCGCTGATTGCCGCGCAGGAGCAGGAGCAGCTTAAGCAGGCTGGAACGCTGGTTGTGCAGAAGGGCCTGCCACCAGTGGCGGACGACGAGTTCCGGAACGAGAACGGCGATATGGCGATTCTCGTTGTTGCGCTCCTGGGAGAGGATGTAGTCGAGCAGGGGCATCAGAATGGTGCGGTACGGTGACTGCAGCCGCTCGAATTTCGGTTGTGGCAGGCCCGCCTCACGCAGAGGTTGGAGGATTTTTTCCGTCCACAGAGAGGTCAGCTCGTGATCACCGTGGTCCACGTCGGGCGTGTCGACGTGGACGATCTGCAGCTCGTTGGAGATGGACAAGGCGAAGCGCAGGGCCTTGGCTGTGATGCGGCTCCAGCGGTCCATGGGAATGATGACGATGGGCGGATGGATATTGGTGACCTGGAGCGGTTCGGGACAGGCGGTTTCGTGGGCCACGTGGCGATAGTGGCGATGGACGGCCACCATGGCGAGGATGAGGAGGGGGATGAGCAGCGCGGTGACCCATGCGCCGGCGACGAATTTGGTGACGAGAACCACGACCGTGGTGATACCGGTGGCGACTGCGCCGAGTCCGTTAATGAACATACGAACGCCGGAGCCGGGAGACCGCAGGCGCTTCCAGTGCACCACCATGCCCGCCTGAGAGAGCGTGAAGGCCATGAAGGCACCGATGGCAAAGAGCGGGATGAGACGGTCGGTGACGCCGCCGAAGAGGATGAGCAGCGAACCAGTGAGAAAGACGAGGACGTAGATGCCCCAGGAATAGAGCAGACGGCGGCCGCGCAGGGTGAAGATGTGGGGCAGATAACCCTTGAGGGCGATGGCGCGGGTGAGGCGGGGGAAGTCCGCGAAGGCGGTGTTGGCGGACAGTGCGAGCACCAGCAGAATGGATGCGATGGTGACGTAGTAGAACCAGTTGCGGCCGGTAACGGCGAGGGTGAGCTGGGAGAGGACGCTCTGGTAGCCGGGGAGGCCGGGGTCGGTTGCGCCGACATTGTAGAAGTGGCAGAGAACAGCGATGCCGGCGAGAAGAATGAACAGCAACGCGATGATAACGGTGAGGGAGCGGCGGGCGTTCCGGGTGGTGGGGTCGCGGAAGGCCATGACGCCGTTGCTGACGGCCTCGACGCCGGTCATGGCGGTGCAGCCGCTGGAGAAGACGCGGAGCAGCAGCCAGAGGCTGACAGCGGCGGTTGCCGCGGGAAGCCGGGGTGGCGCAATGAGGGGGGCCGGATGTCCGCCATGGGTGATGGTGTGGAAGAGGCCCACGGCGATGACGATGAGCAGGGTCGCGAGAAAGAGGTAAGTGGGGATGAGGAAGACGACGCCGGTGTCGCGTACGCCGCGCATGTTGACCAGAGTGAGCAGCAGGAGGACGGCGAGGCAGAGTTGGAGGGTGTGGGGCTGCAGGGAGGGCACGGCGGAAATGAGCGCTCCCACGCCGGCGGAGATGCCGACGGCGGCGGTGAGGACATAGTCGATCATGAGCGCCGCCGCGGCGAGCAATCCGACGCGATCGCCCAGGTTCTCGCCGGCGACGGTGAAGGAGCCGCCGCCGTGCGGATAGGCTTCGATGGTCTGCGAGTAGGAAAAATAGAGGATGACCAGCAGGATGAGAATGGCGGTTGTGACGGGAACGATGTAATGAATGCCCATGAGGCCGAGCGGAATCAGGAGGGTGAGCGCGGCTTCCGGGCCGTATGCGGCAGAGCTGAGCGCATCGAGGCCGAAGACGGGGATTCCGGCGGCGGGGCCGATGCACTCGGCGCGTTCTTCCGATGTGGCCAGGGGTTTTCCGAACAGCAGGTCGATGATCTGCATGTGGGGTGGAATGATCTTCGCAGAATTGTGCCGGTTACGGTTTCAAATTCTTCGTGAAAAACCGCGCCATGATGCCGTCGGCTTCCTTCGATTCGGGAAGCCTGGGGTCGTTCCAGAAGGCGTGGGAAAGGCCCTCGAAGACGACCAGCTGGTCGTTGTCATTGCCGGCGCGGAGAAAAGCGCGGTGCAGGATGGTGGTGCCGCTGAGGAGAATGTCGCGGCCGCTGGTGATAAAGAGGGTGGGCGGCATGTTGTGGAGATCGGCGAAGAGCGGCGAGAGGACGGGATCGTCGGGATTGGTGGAGCCGACGTATTCGGGGTCGTGGGGTCCGGGTTGGGGCGGATCGAGGTGGCCGGAAAGGCCGTCGAGGGCGTACATGGCCCAGGAGTCGCCATCGCGCGTGAAGTCGCCCATACCGGAGAAGATGCCGAGTGCGCCGGGAAGGGGAAGGTTGAGTTGTTTGAGACGCACGGCGACCTCGCCGGTGAGAATGGCGCCGGCTGAGGTTCCATAGATGGCGATACGAGTGGGCCTGCAGGTTTTCAGCAGATCTTTGTAGACGGCGATGACGTCGTCGAGCCCGGCGGGGAAGGGATGTTCGGGCGCGAGGCGATAGAGGACGGCAACGACTTTCATTTTCGTCAAATTAGCGATGGGGATGGATTCGGTTAAGGAGCCGGAGTCGGAGTTGAATCCGCCACCATGGATGTTAATGAGGACACGGCCGGGAATCATGTTGGCGGTGGGTGTGACGATGCGGACGGGAACTCCGGCAAGGGTGCTTTGGGAGCGATTGACGGGATAGAGTTGCGCCGAGACATCGCCGGCGTGCGCCTGCCAGATGTCGGTGCCGTGGCGGCGCTCTTCGAGGGTTTGCGGATGGGGCGCGTCGGAGACCTGGGGGGACAGAGATTTTTTGGCTTCGGGGCTGAGATCGGGCGGAACGGGAATGACGCGGGTGATATGCGCGGCGCCATCGGCGTCGATGTAGCTGGTGTCGGCGTTGGGGGCCTGGGCGGCGGTGGTTCCCTGCTGGGCGAAGAGCGCGGGCGAGGAGAGCAGAAGAGCAGCGGCGAGAAACTTCATGGGGTTTCTGCGGGAAGGAGTCATGGCCGAGGCAGGATAACAGAGGGGAGGGTGCAGAAAAGCGAAAGGCCCGCTTTCCAGCGGGCCCGCTTCAGAGGCTATGGGAGGGGAAACCGGGGGTCGAATGTGGGGTCTTGCGAAAATGCATTGCAAGACTGGTACAGGGAGAGACTGAATACAACCAGGAAGGTTGGTAACGTCTGAAGTAGCCTCTGGTGTTGTCTATATAGATGCGAATGGGGATGGGAAGTTGGCCGAAATGCAAAGAAATTTTGATTGGTGCTAAAGAGCCTGGGATGAGTTACTTATGAAGGCTCTGGTGGGGCCGGGCGTTGGTCATCGACCAGCGATTTTGTAGATTCCGGCGCCGTGGGGCGGGAGGGTGGCCGTGAGCTGGTCGAGGTGGCCGAGGTCCTGGCGCTGCCACAGATCGCGCACCGCGTGGTGGCCGAACTCGAGACCGAGATCCTGCCACGAGTAGCTGAAGGTTTTTGGGGCGTCGGACAAATTGAAGATGGCGACGTAGTCGCCGCCGTGATCGGGCACGGAAGCCATCCAGACGACGGCATCTTCTTTTTGGATGACGGGGTGACTGTTTTCAGCGTACTGGTCGACGTCGATCAGCTCCGGGTTGGTGAGAATGGATTCGGTGAAGGAATCCATTTTGAGGAGATTGGTTCCGATGAAGAGCGGTGAGCGGGCGATGGACCAGAGGGTCATCATGGTGCGGACTTCGTCGCGGGTGAGGCGTGACTGGCGCGGCTTGCCCCAGCCGGGATTGGGGCCGAGCCAGCCGATGGGAAGCATGTCCGCGTCGGGCCAGTGGCCGGGGCCAGCGAAGGGATTCCATTTGGCCAGCAGAGCGAACTGATTTTTTTCGGCCTGGGGGAATTGCGGGGCGTCCGCGGGTTTGGACCAGAGGTCCCACATGTCGTCGGAGATGCGCCAGAGCTGCGCGCTGCGCACAGCATCCGCGGCGTCCTCAACAGGCGTGGGACCGGGCGAGAGGCTGAGAACGATGGGGCGGCCGCTCTGGGCGAGCGCGTACTGCATCATGTGAATCTCGTCGGCCTTCCAGGGGCGGGAGATGCAGTCGACTTTCAGGTAGTCGACGCCCCATTTGGCGTAGAGCTCGGCGAGGGAGTCGTAGTAAGCCTGGGCAGCTTTGTTGTTTTTCAGGCCGTAATTGTCGGAGTTCCACGCGCAGGTGTCGGAGGGGTCGGCGGCTTCGGCCGCAGTGAAGTGCGAACCGGCGATGCGAAGGTCGCGAGCGACGGCTTCGCGCGGGATGCCTCGGACGATGTGAATGCCGAATTTGAGACCGAGCGAATGCACCCAGTCCGCGAGCGGGCGGAAGCCCTTGCCGTTAGCGGCGGAAGGGAAGCGGTTGACGGCGGGCAGGTAGCGGCCGTCGTCGGACATGGTGTAGTCCATATTGCCGGCGGGATTTTCGGGATGCTCGGCGAACCAGCCCTCGTCGATGACGACATACTGCCAGCCGAAACGCTGCAGGTTGTCGCGAAACCAGGTGACGCTCAAGCGGAACTGCTGTTCGTCGATGGTGAGTCCCCAGGAGTCCCAGCTGTTCCAGCCCATAGGAGGTGTCTGGACCATGATGCTCATGTCACGGCGGGCGGGCGAGCCGGGGAGAGAAACGGCGAGCAAGGCGGCGATGACGGGAAGGAGGGATTTAACGGCGCTGGAGCGCATGGATGGCAACCTCGACTGGAAATGAAGGCGAAGCGGTCTTTCCAACCCTATTACGCTACACCCGGAAGGGCATTCGCCTGGGGTATACTCCTTTTTCTATGCGTGTCTTTGTGATTCTGCCGGCGGCCGGTGTGGGCACGCGCATGACGCCGGGGCACACAAGCCATGCGGCCCCCAAGCAATTTCTGGAACTGGCGGGAACGCCGATTCTGATCCGCACCCTGCAGGCTTTTGCCGCCGTGCCGGAGGTGACAGCGATGATCGTCGCTGTACGGGCGACGGAGATGGAGAGGCTGACCGCGCATATCTCGGAGCATGGATTTGCGGATCGGGTGCGCGTGGTGGAGGGCGGCGACTCGCGCCAGGAGAGCGTGTGCAATGCGCTGAAGGCGCTGGAGTGCGACGAGAACGAGATTGTTCTGGTGCACGACGCGGTGCGTCCGCTGATTGAGCCAGCGGTGATTCGGCGCGTGATTGAAGCGGTGGAGAAGCACAGCGCAGCGATTGTGGGGTTACCGGCGCTGGACACGATCAAGCAGGTGGAACGGACCGCGGATGGGGCGATCATCACGGCGACGATTCCGCGCGAATACATTGTGCAGGCGCAGACGCCGCAGGGTTTCCGGTGCGGCCTGCTGCGGAAAGCGTTCGCAGAAGCAGAGGCCGACGGGTTTGTGGGCACCGACGAAGCCAGCGTGGTGGAACGGGCGGGCAGCCAGGTGTTCGTTGTTCCCGGTTCGGCTTCGAACCTGAAGATTACGCAGCCCGGCGATCTGGAACTGGCGGAGTTCTATCTGGCGCATCGCGGGAATTCGCATTAACTTTTACGGCGGCTTGCATTCGGAACGGGCTGATATACCCTGAAATGAAGCTGCACGGGATCGCGCATGGACATCCGCATCGGCTACGGCTGGGACTCGCACGCATTTAAGCCGGGTGTGCCGCTGAGAATCGGCGGCCTCAGCATCGATCATCCAGAAGGGCTGGCCGGACACTCGGATGGCGACGTGCTGCTGCATGCGATTACGGATGCGCTGCTGGGGGCAGTTTCCGCCGGCGATATCGGCAGCTTTTTTCCGCCGGGCGACCCGCGCTGGAAGGATGCGGATTCGGCGATCTTTCTGGATCTGGCAAAAGAAGAGATTGTGAACGCGGGCTACCGGATCGTGAACCTGGATACGACTCTGGTGCTGAATGCGCCGAAGATCGGGCCGATCTCCGGCGAAATGCGGGAGCGGGTGGCCGAGTTACTGGGGATCATGCCGGCGAATGTGGGCATCAAGGCGAAGACGCCGGAAGGACTGGACGCGAACCATGTGGCGCAGGCGCATGCTGTGGTGCTGCTGGAGCGCATCGAGGAGCCAGGCGAGATTGACACGATGAGCGCGGTGATGCAGAGCCAGCGGGAGCTGGAGGACGTGGTGCGGGACCTGGTAAGCCAGGTGCACGGCGTGCCGGTGAAGGCGCCGTTCGATACGGACGATATCACTTAAGCCGATCGTTGCATCACGCGACATCTCAGTCTCCGTTCCCGCGCTATAGCTTCTTAGCGATGCCATTGGTCGACTGCCTGCCAGATAACCATGGCCAAAGCCCAGAGCACAAACGTCGCAACGATCATGACGCCTGACCAGTAGATGACGGAGACCAGGCGCTGTGCGAAGGATTTTCGTTTGCGGCTGGCGCGAACCCTGGCGATGTGTCGCATCGAGGGTGTCCGGTTGGGCTGCCTCATGCGATTCGGCCAGGAATCAGTTCTCAAATTCCATCTCCGGTTCCGGGAGGATGTCCTTCTCGCGCGCGACCCAGACATAAAGCGTAGGCAGCAGGAAGACGCTCATGATCAGATTCATGACCAGACCGCCGACAATGACGATGGCGAAGGGGCGTTGCGAATCCGAGCCGATGCCGTGCGACATAGCGGCAGGAAGCAGCCCCAGCGTGGCGACCAGCATGGTCATCATGATGGGGCGGAGCCGGAGGACCGCTCCTTCCACTGCGGCCACTTCAATCGAATTGCCGCGCGCGCGCAGCTGGTTGATGTATTCGAGCATGATGACGCCGGTCTGCACGGAAACGCCGAACAAGGCTAGAAATCCTACTTCCGATGAAACGCTAAAGTTGGTGTGCGTGATCAGCAGCACCAGCAACCCGCCGATGCTGGCCATGGCCACCGTGGCGAGAATCAGAAGTGCCCATTTGAAGGACCGGTACATCGTGTAAAGAAGGATGAAGATGAGCAGAACGGTGATGGGCACGATGACCGCCATGCGGGCTTCGGCACGCACCTCACTCTGGAATTCGCCCTCCCAGCCGAGGTGGTAACCACGCGGAAGCTTCACCTGGGCATCGACTTTCTCGATGGCTTCTCGCACCGCATCCCCCAGGGCGCGGCCGCGCACGCTGTATTTGATCGCTACATAGCGCTGGTTATTTTCGCGATAGATTTCCGATCCCTCATCGGCTTCCCGGATACCGCACAGCTGGGCGAGGGAGACGCGTTCGCCCGTCGGCGACAACAACCGGATACTCTGAATCGCTTCGCGGGTATCGCGATACTGGGGGAGATAGCGCAGGGTGAGGTTGTAGACCTCCTCGCCCTTCAGCACCTGGGTCAGCGCCGTGCCGCCGACGGCAGTCTGTACCGCATCCTGGACGTCAGCTACATTGATGCCCCAGCGCGCGGCTTTCTCACGATCCACGGTGACGTCCAGATCCGGCTGGCCTGTCACCTGGAACACGCCCAGGTCGGTAATGCCGCGCACGCGGCCCATGATGGCGGCAATCTCGGCCGCTTTGTCTTCGAGCAGGTGCAGGTCGCTGCCGTAAACCTTGGTGGCCAGCTCACCCTTGACGCCGCTGACAGCCTCCTCCATGTTGTCCTCAATGGGCTGGGAGAAGCCCCAGATCACGCCAGGAAATTTCTTTTCAAGGGCGAGGTTCATGGCCGCGATCAGATTGTCCTTGTTCTGGTGGAAGATCGGCCGCCACTGCTCCTTCGGTTTGAGGCCGACGAAATATTCGGTGTTGAAGAAGCCGGTATGATCGGTCCCGTCGTCAGGCCGGCCGGTTTGGCTTGTACACTCCGTTGTCTCGGGAAACGAACAGAGGATGATTCTGGCCTGGTCGGCGATGCTGACGCTGGCATCTGGTCCGATGCTCTGGTCGAGGGTACCGCGCACCCACAGCGCACCTTCATCCAGATGCGGGAGGAACTCCGAGCCGATAATACCGCTGAAGGCGAGGTAGATCGCGAGTATTAGGGCGGCCACACCCGTGCCGATGGTCAGGCGGTGATGATGGATGGCCCATGTAACTCCGCGGCGGTAACGATCGCGGAGAAACTCCATCGCGGGGTTCTTCCATTCCTTTGCACCTTTGCTGAAGAGCAGGCTGGAAAGGACGGGCGCGAGGATGATGGAGAAGGTGAGAGCCCCGAGAAGCGCAAAAGCTACGGTCCATGCCATAGGCCGGAAGAGGCGGCCCTCGACTGACTGCAGGGTGAAGATGGGCAGATAGGCGGTGATGATGATGCCGATGGCATAGAAAACGGGCCGCTGCACTTCGTGCGCCGCTTCCGCGATGCGCACATGGGCGGATCGCCCATTCTCCTCCGTGCGCGCAAGATGACGAACAATGTTTTCCACCATCACGACCGCGCCGTCGACGACCATGCCAAAGTCCAGCGCGCCCAGGGAGAGCAGATTGGCGGGAACGTTTTTCAGGTCGAGGCAAATGGCTGCGAAGAGCAGCGAAAACGGAATCGTCAACGCCACAATGAGAGCGCCGCGGACGTTTCCGAGAAAGAGAAAGAGAATGATGACCACCAGGACGATGCCTTCACCCAGGTTGTGCAGAACGGTATGGGTGGTAAAGCGCAGCAGGTCGCTGCGGTCGATAAAGGGAACGATCTTAACGCCTGCGGGCAGAATCCGATCATTCAGCTCCCGGACTTTTTGGGCGACACCGTCGAGCACCGGCTGCGCATTATCGTCTTTCTGCAGCGCTACGATCCCGGAAACGACGTCGTCGTTATCGACAAGCTTTCCATCCTCCCGGTGGTAAGAATCGCCGAAGCGACCCAGGCGGATCATCGGTCCCTGCGAAACCACCGCAATGTCTTTCACGCGGATCGGGGTTCCGCTCTTCGTCATAATGAGGGTGTTGCCGATGTCCTGAATATCCCTGACCAGGCCCACTTCGCGAACATTGACCTGCTGCAGCCCGGCCTGGATGAAGCTGCCACCTCCGTTGACATTGTTGTTCGGGAGTTGCTGCTCCACCTGGGAGAGGCTGAGCCCGTAGGAAATCAGCTTGTCGGGATCGAGCCGGACCTGGTATTCGCGCGTCGGTCCGCCGAAGGGGTTGATGTCCACTACGCCCGGAACAGACTTCAGATTCTTCTCGATGACCCAGGTTTCGAGTGACTTCAGATTCATCACGTCGTATTCGGGGTTGGTGCTGCGCAGAGTGTAGAAGTAGATCTGGCCAACCGGACTCCAGTCCGTCCCCATCTGCGGAGTTACTCCCGGCGGGAGGTTCACCTGCGACAGCCGCTCCAGAACGCGCTCACGGTTCTCGAAGTCGGTGGTTTCTTCACCGAAAACCATTTCGACGGTCGAAAGCCCGAAAATCGACCAGGAGCGGACGTGGGCAATTCCGGGAATGCCGTTCATCACGGTCTCAAGTGGGATGGTGACCTGTTGCTCGATCTGCTCGGCGGAAATTCCCGGCCACTGCGCGATCACGTCGACATAGTTATTGGCTACGTCGGGATAGGCCTCGACGGGCAGCCGATGAAACGAGACAATGCCCCAGGCGAAGAGCAGAATGCCCATCGCCAGTACGAGAAAACGACTCTGCAGGGCAAAGTCGACCAGCCTTCGGATCATTGCGCCTCCAGCGTCTCTTCGAGCGCCAGAACATCGCCAACCACATCCTGGCCGGGCAGGATGCCGGAGAGAATCTCCTGCCGGTTGCCCGACAGCATGTCGCCGCTGGTTACCTCGATCCGCTGGAAGCGATTTCCCCCCGCAGGGACAAAGACCCAATCGCGATCATGCAGATGCAGAATGGCCGCGGCGGGGACCACGGCATGCGTCTGACTCGTTTTGCCGGTAAGCGTGGCGGTCACAAACATTCCCAGACGGAGAAGGTTGCCGGAATTCGGCACCTCGATGCGTACCGTCGCGGTGCGCATGGTGGGATCGAGCACGGGCCCGATGTCGCTGATGGTTCCGGTCAGCGGCTTATCGGGGTACGCATTCAGGCGGATCTGCGCGGTCTGCCCCAGATGCACTTTGGGCAAATCGTTCTCATAAACATTGCAGAGGATCCAGACATGTGTGAGGTCGGCAATGACAAAAGCGGTGGACGATCCGGAATAGGTGACACCGGCGGCGGCAGCGTTGGTGACGTTCTGCTGGACGATGACGCCCGAGATCGGCGCATACACGTTCACAATGTCCGACGGATGATTCTTATCCACGCCCAGCGCGCTGAGCCACTGCTCCGCAGCGGTCAGGTCGGCCTTCGCGTCGTCCTCCGTGTCCTGGGCCTGCTCCAGTTGCGCCTGGGGGATGGCGCCATGTTCAAACAGGTCCTTCGCGCGCACCAGAGCAAGATTCGCAAGATGCTCGTCGTTAACCGCCTTCAGATAAGTGTCAAAGGCATTGGTGACATCGGGGCTCTGCACTTTCAGCAGCAGGTCGCCCTTCTTTACGTTGTCGTCGAGGCGCGCGCGGATATCCACGATGCGACCGCTGGCCAGAGAAATCACCGGAATTTCGCGGGAAATATCCGGATTAACCGTGCCGGTAACGTTCAACTTCTCCGGCGCAGAAATGCTCTGGGCGGCGACGAGGGGAAACTGCTCCGGATGATCGACGGAAACGCGCGCGGCGTTGCTCTGGTCGATTACCTGCGGAGACGGCGGCGCGCCGTCGGCGGGGTTGAACTTCTTCCCGCACCCGGCCGTCAACATGCACGCGGCAAAACAGCAGACAGCCTGAAGATGCAACCGGTTCATTACTGGATCACCTCGCGTCCCACGGCCATGTTGAGCTGGCTGGCCGCGGTCAGGTATGCGCCGACCAGCTGCAGATAAGCCATCTGCACATTGCGGTAGTCGCTCTGCGCGTTCAGAAAGTCCATCAGAGAAGCTCCCCCGTGTTGCCACGCGTAGGTGACAGTCTCCCGCACCTGCAGGGCCTCAGTCAGATACTTTGCTTTGTAGGGACGCAGCAGGATCAGATTGCTGTTGACCAGCGCATACGCGGAGTCCACATCGCTGAACACCTGAGCGCGCGTGGCGTCGGCCAGCTGCTGGTTGCGCGCGATATCGATCTGGGTGCGCTGCTTTTCGCCCTGGTTGCGGTCGAAGATGCGGAGGGGAACGCTCACGCTGAGGCCCAGCGTCTGTAGCTGATTCGTGTCGGGGTTGTTAGTGGATGAGTTCCAGGTGTACCAGGCGCCAAAAGTCGGATCGGTCGAACCGTTGGCGATCGCCAGCTTATGATTTGTATCCGCCTGCTGCACCGATTCGAGAGCCGCGCGCAGATCAGGCCGGTTGTCCAGTGCGATCTGGTGGAAAGCGTCCAGCGGCTGCAGTTGGCCGGCAAAATCAAACGGCCCCTGCACGTCGAACTGATCGATCGGTGTCTGGTCGTCGAGCAGCTGCAGAAGCTGGATCTTCGCGGTGCGCAGGTTGACTTCAGCGGTCTGCCAGTCGGACTCGTACTGCACGCGCTGCAGCTCGATTCGCTGGAAATCGATCTGCGCCAAATCGCCCTTCGCGTACCGCTCCTGGCTGATGGCAATAATGTGGTCGTAGTAATCCAGCTCCTGCTTCGAAAGGTCGACGATGGCTTTGGATTCGAGTACCTGCACAAAGGCCGCGCGCAGCGTGAAGAGCATGGTTCGCTCCAGGTCTTCGTGTTGCGAGGCAGCGATCTGCGTACCCTGGTGCGCGCTCTGGAAACGCAGCTCGCGTTTGTGGTCGCGCTCGTGCAGATAGCTGATGGAGGGGACGACGAAGGTACCGGCCAGCGGTTCCCAAACCCCCTTATTGGGAGCAATCTGGGTGCCGTCCGCGGTCAACCCGAACTGAGGGTTGGGCCGCAAATCCGCGGTGATCTCCTCCGCCTTCATTTCGTCGACGTTGGACTGATCGGCCCTGAGCGCAGGATTGTCGGCCTCGAATTTGGCCTTGACCTGGTCCCAGGTGAGGCTCTGCTGCGCCGCCGCATGGCTGCCAAAGGCGGCCAGAAGCGCAAGGACAACCGAACCGCAGGCACTCCTGCGCGGAAGAATCACAGTTTGCATGGAGAGACTCTGGTCACGCTGCGAGCATCGGTCCACAGACAAGCGGGGGCCGGCCCCACGCGATGATGCGCGGTGGGAAACTCCAGCATAGAGCGCGCAAGGTGCGCGGCGGCTCTATCTTTGGGCCAGGGGACAGTGTCTTTGAGCCATCCCGACCTATCTTTTGGTCAGGCTTCAAGGCTTTGCTTCTTTTGGATTTTGGATGCATCCAGCGTCCCTACAATGGAAAGGATTCCATGCGCCGCGAATGCGCGCGTTTGTGCACTCGTAACAGAGGCGAGTTCGGTTATCTCGCTCTGCGCGAGAGCGTGTACTTTGTTGTTTACATCAAGGCAACCGCACAGCCTGGACAGGTCTCTCATGCGCGAAATCCGCATCCTGATGGTGGACGACCACAGCCTTTTTCGGGAGAGCCTGGGCCGTCTTCTTGAGACATCGCACATGCGCGTCATCGGTCAGTGCGCAACCGTTGCCGAAGCTTTGGAGACGTTGTCACAGTTCGAAGCGGATGTCGTCCTCCTCGATTACGATCTGGGCGAAGAATCCGGATTCGCTCTTTTGACCGAGCTGAAGCAATGGGCCACCGATGTCAGAGTTCTGATGGTCACCGCCGGTCTATCCGACGAGGCAACTGTGCGCGTGATGGAAGCGGGCGCCTCGGGAATCTTTCTGAAGCACAGCGGACCGGACCAACTTATCGCTGCTATCCGGCAGGTTGCAGGCGGAGAGATCTGGCTTGACAATGCGGCCCTGCAAAGCCTGCTTGTTGGCCGGCGCGACCGCTCCGAGCATCTGGAACGGTCCCGGCCGCTGACGGTACGCCAGAGTGAGGTTCTGCGGGGAATTCTGGATGGGCTGGCGAATAAGGAAATCGCGTGGAAGCTGAAGACCTCGGAAACGTCAGTCAAGGCCGTTATACAGGAACTCTTCCACAAAGCCGGAGTGAGAACCCGTAGCCAACTGGTGCGGATTGCGATCGAACAGCACTCGTCCGACTGGCTAAAACCCGCAGCGGGCAACTGATTCAGAGATTTCGGTTCAGCACCAGGGTCTTCGAGTGGGATGGCTGCGGGCCGGACCCAGCTATCGCTTGTAGCCGATTTTGCGCAGTAGATCGTGCCGCCACGCGACGTCAGCCTCTCTCTCGACGCCCCTGGGAGAGCTTCCGTCGATCACGCCGAGCACCCCTTGTCCCTGTTCGCTCCGCGCCACGACCACCTCGATCGGGTTGGCGGTTGCGCAGAAGATGGAACATACCTCCGGAACATTGCGGATAGCGTTCAGAAGGTTGATTGGGTATGCGTTCTGAATCACGAGGACAAATACATGACCGGCAGCCAGAGCCTGCGCGTTCCGGACCGCGGTCTCCCGCAGAACCGGATCGTTTCCCTCGCAGCGCACCAGACACGCTCCGGAACTTTCGTTGAATGCCAGGCCAAATCTGGCCTGGGGCGCAGTCGTCGCTACGGCCTCGTAGATGTCCTCGACTGTCTTGATGAAGTGCGATTGACCAATAACGATGTTGGTTTCAGCCGGAAGTTCCATCCGTACGGTCAGCAGTTCGAGCATAGACAGCTCCTCCTCTGTTGCGGGGTTCTGATTATGCGCCTTTCCTTGCTTACGGTTCCGTTGTGTAAGTGTCGGCCTCAGGACGGGAGGCGAGTTGACAGGGTGCGGATGCTC
>JASHPM010000079.1 GCA_030038115.1 Acidobacteriaceae bacterium
TCATCGCCGCCTTCCAGTCCGCCTCCGGCCGCAACCTCACCGCCTGGGCTGATATGTGGATTCGCCATCGCGGCATGCCCCGCATCGACACGTCTTTCTCGTGCTCTGGCGCACACCTCACCAAACTCACACTCACCCAAACCCCCGTTCTCGGCCCAGAAAACGGACACGCCGACGTCTGGCCCATCGCCACCGAAGTCCTCCTCGCCTTCCCCGACGGCTCCACGCATACTCTCCGCGCCGAACTCAATACTCGATCAGCCGAAATCCCGCTCCCAGCTCCCGCTCCCAGCTGCCCTTCCTGGGTTTTCGCCAACAACAACGACCACGCCTACGGCCTCTTCCTCCTCGACGCACAATCCCGCGCCGCGGTCATGCAGCAAATCGCCGCTGGTGCCGTCCCTGACCTCTTCCGCCGCACCTTGCTGTGGGGTTCTCTCTGGGATTCCGTCCGTCAGGCCGAGCTCGATCCCGCCGCTTATGTCCACCTCGCTCTTGACGCCCTCCCTCACGAACGCGACGAATCCCTTGCCGCGAGTCTCCTTGCCCGCACCCAGACCGCGATCCATCGCTACGTGAGCGCCTCCGCTCAACCTGAGCTTCTCGCGCGCGGCGCCGTTCTCGCCGCCGACCGCATGACCTCCGATCCCGACCACGACCTCCGCATTGTCTGGTTCCGCTCCCTCGCCGGCTTTGCCGCGCAGGGCGTGGGCCAGGCCGCTATGAAGCAACTGCTGAGCGGACAGCTCACCATCTCCGGGGTCGAGCTCCGCCAGCAGGATCGCTGGTCCCTCGTCACCGCCCTCATCGCCTACAACGATCCCGAAGCCGGCGCGGTTTTCGCCGCCGAACAAAAACGCGATCCCTCCGGCGACGGACTCAAATACGCGTGGATCGCGCAGGCCGCGCGTCCCGACCCCGCCACCAGGCAGCGCTACTTCGCCGACTACACCCGCGACCCCGGCCTCGACCCCAAAATCTCCGAAGACTGGATCCAGTCCTCGCTCGGCGCTTTCAATTTCTGGAATCAGTCACAGTTAACGGCACAATATCTACAGCCCGCCCTCGAAGCTCTCCCCGAGGTCAAGCGCGAACGCAAAATCTTCTTCCTCGTCGCATGGCTCGATGCCTTCATCGACGGCCAGCAGTCTCGAGGCTCGCTCGACGACGTCCAGCAATATCTGTCGACCGCCAACCCCGACCCCGACCTCCGCCTCAAGATCCTCCAGGCCATGGACGAACTCCAGCGCACCGTCCGCATCAGGGCTCGATACGGCAAGTCATGATCTCAGACACCGAAACACAAGGGGGAAAAAGCGATGGACAGGCTGAGAGGAAAGCGGGCCCTCATCACCGGCGGCACCACCGGCATCGGATTTGCCACGGCGCAGGAATTTCTAAACGAAGGCGCGCGTGTGATCATCACCGGCGCCAACCCTAAAAACCTTGAAGCCGCGAGGCAAAGCCTGGGCCCGGGCGTTGTCGCCATTCTGGCTGACGCGAGCAGCGTCGATGCCCAGCACGCCGTCGCTGAGACGGCGAAAAAGGAATTCGGCGGCCTTGACGTTCTCTTTTGCAACGCCGGTATTGTCGAGATGCGCCCTCTTGAAGCGTGGGATGAAGTCGCCTTCGATCGCTCCTTCAACACAAACTTCAAAGGCACCTTTTTTCTGATTCAGAAACTTCTGCCGCTGTTTGCCAACCCGGCATCCATCGTCCTCAACGGTTCGGTCAACGCGCACATTGGCGCGCCCAATTCGAGCGTTTATTCGGCAACCAAGGCCGCCACCATTTCTCTGGCCCGCACCTTGTCCGGCGAGCTGATCGGTCGCGGGATCCGGCTGAACACTATCAGCCCCGGCCCCATCGACACTCCGCTCTATGGCAAACTCGGCATCTCTCAGGAAGGCGCATCTCAGCTCCGGGAGCGAATTCCGGAGCGGCGCTTTGGCGACGCCAAAGAGATCGCCAGAGCGGTGGTGTTTTTCGCATCCGATGAATGTGGCTTCTCTGTGGGCAGTGAGTTGCTCATAACCGGTGGTATGGGCAATATCTGAGCGAGCCTAAACAATGGGCCGCCCCTCCTCACCCCACCACCGGCATCCACACCTGCATCGAGCTCTCTTCCCGGTTGTCCCACGCGTAGTAGGGAATCATCTTCAGTTCTGCTGGCTCCACCGGAGCCTTCTCTGCACCCGCCAACGCGTACAGCGTGTCGACGCTCTCCGTCCGCTTCGCCCCGGCGTGCGACAGCACCATCACACCGTCCAGCACATCGGGCTTGTACTCCCCATGGGTCGCCCCGCTCGCGTTCGCCATGTACAGCGGAAATGCCCTGGCGTCCGTCCCCTTCGTTTGGTCGAGGCCCTCCATGCAATACACCACCGGGCCGCGCTGCATCGCCACGCGCCCCGTGTCTTCCGCGACCGCCGGATTCGCCGTCACCAGCTCCGGCCGCATATCGAACGCCAGTTCCACCACCGTCTCCCCGCTCCACCGCCGCCGCACCGGCAGATACTCGCCCGCCCGCACTTCAGCAATCGCTTTGCCCGCAACCAGCACCCGCGACTCCCGCGACCACCCTGGCACTCGCACATACACCGTGAATTCCTCCGGCTGATCCACCGCGACCGTCAGACGCACATTGCCTTCCCACGGATAATTCGTCTTCTGCGTCACCCGCAGCCCGTTGCCGCTCTCGAGCGCCCACCGCATCTCCGAGTTGTCGTACAGGTGCACGTACAACCCGTCCGTCGCCGTCGAATAGAAATACCCCGGCAGGCTCGCGAACGTCCGCTCCAGGTTCGGCGGGCAGCACGTCGTGTCGTACCAGGGATTGCGGATGTGCTCGCCGCTGGTTGGATCGAACGCCAGCGGATTCCGATAGCAGTACAGCGTCCCGTCCAGCGACATCCCTGAGTTGATCCCGTTGTACAGCGCCCGTTCCATCACATCCGCGAATCGCGCCTCGCCCGTCGCCGCCAGCATCCGCCAGTTCCACATCATGTTGCCGATCGCCGCGCAGCTCTCCCCATACGCCTGCGCATTGGGCAGCTCGTAGTCTTCGCCGAACGCCTCACCCGCGCTCCGCGCGCCCACGCCGCCGGTCACGTACATCTGCGCCTGCGCCAGGTCCTTCCATAACACCTCCAGCGTCTTCCAGTACGCCGCATCGCCTGTTTCCATGTAATAGTCCGTCGCCCCGCAGCACGCGTACATTGCCCGCACGGCGTGTCCCTGCAGCTTCGTCTTCGTCGTGAACGGAACCCCGCAGTTCATGTACACAATCTGCTCTGGCCGCAGCTCCGCCCGCGGGTCGCCCTGCAAAATGTATCCCGCCAGCTCCAGGTACTTCCGCTCGCCCGTCGTGCGGTACAGCTCGATCAGCGCCATCTCGATCTCCGGATGCCCGGACACGATCGGCCTTTTGTCCGCTTCCGGTCCGAAGTTCGGCAGGATGTACCCGTCCACAAACCGCATCCCCGCGTCCATCAGCGTCCTGTCGCCCGTCGCGCGATAGTACGCAGTCGACGCCTGCAGCATATGTCCCAGGCAGTACAGCTCGTGCCCGCGCGTCTGCGTCGGCACCGTCATCCGATCCTTCTTCCGATCCCCCTGGTAATACGTGTTGATGTAGCCATCCGGCTCCTGGATCGCCACAATCTCGCGGATCGTCGTCTCCGCCGTTTGCCGTAACGCCGGATCATCCTGCGACTGCAGAGCAAACGCCACCGACTCGAGCCACTTGTAGATATCCGAGTCGGAATACACCGGCCCGCGCTGCGGCGCGTTCGATGCGCCCGTCAGCCGCAGAAAATTGTCCATGCGCCCGTGCTCCAGCAACTCCTCGTGCATCGACGGGATGCTCGACGCGACATTCGTCTTCCGCCGCCTGGCCCAGAAACCCCCCGAGAGGGTCACGGCCCGCACCGGAACATTGCGCAGCTTCGCATACGGCGAGTGAGCGAGATCCAGCACGCCCTGATCATGCCAGCTCGGCGCAGCGCTCGCCGCCGGCTCGTCCAGCCACCCCCAGGAGCCGGTCGCCCCCATCAATGGCTGCGCTGCTGCCGTCCCCGCGGCAAGAGAAAGAAAGCTTCGTCTGGTCAGAGTGAGTCGTCGCATGTTGAACCTCCTGCTAAGCTCGCGTTGGCGCCCCTCATTCTAGCCCAGCAAACGTTTTCCGCGCCCCCTCGCCAAGCCCTTCGCTTCTCTGCGGCCTGACGGTCTGCGCAATAGCTCGCAAGTCCTGGCGGAAAACACCGCGCATGATGGTGTCGCGCGGCGGCACGACGGTAAAAGCCCCGGCCTTCAGGCCGGGGATCCAAAGCCCAAAGGAAATGGCCTTCAGGCCCGGAGCTCGCGTAAGTGCTACCGGCTACTGGCTCCCAGCTCCCCGCTCCCGGCTCCCAGCTGCCTGCCTCTTCTTCGCCAGCCTCACCCAGTACTGGAATTCATCCGCGTATAACTCCCCATCCAGATCCGCCACCCGCTGCTGCATCCGCGCCTGGGCATCCCCAATCGCCTTGTTGTAAATCGCCGGTCCAACCTCCTCCAGGAAGAAATCCAGCAACAACCCGGCGCGCAAATCCCCCATCGGCTCACGCACATCTTCCTCGAAATACTTCTGGATCGACTGGATCGCGTCCGTCCTCGCCTGTTTCGACAGTTCCATCGTCACCATCGCCCCACCTCCCTCCGCCCCCCGAGATTACACGCGCTCCGCCCCCGCCCGGGCGCCCCGCGGCCTGACCCCATGCGTCGGCCAAATAACTCCCACCGACAGGGACTGGTAATTTTCCCGAACCGTATTAAGCTAACCGCAAATGTCCCGCTGTATCTTTGCGCTCTCGGCCCTTGCTTCCATCCTTCTGCCTTTCGCCTGTCCTGCTCAAGCTCCGGCGCAAACCACGCCCGCCACAACCCCGGCCGCCAACTCCTTTCCCAATGAAGCGCTGGTCTTCGAGCGCTCTGAAACCACATACCGCATGCGCGCCGACGGCACCGGCGAGCGCGAAATCCACGTTCTCCTCCGCATCCAGTCCCAGGGAGCTGCGCAGACGTTCGGCGTCCTCTCCTTCGGTTACGCCTCCGCCAGCGAGACCCCCACCATTAAGCTGGTCCGCGTCCACAAACCCGATGGAACCACCGTCGATACGCCCGCCTCCGACGCCATCGACATGACCGCCGCCGTCACCCGCGAAGCCCCCCTTTACAGCGACCTGAAGGAAAAACACCTCCCTGTCCGTTCGCTCTCCGTCGGTGACACTCTCGAATACGATTTCCTGGTCGCCATCCACAAATCCGACGCCCCCGGCCAGTTCTGGGGCGCGGACCACTTCACCCCTCCCGGCACCGTCATCGTTCTCGCTGAGATTCTCACCCTCCAGGTTCCCTCCGATAAATACATCCAGGTCTGGAGCCCCAACCACACGCCCACCATCGTCGATCACGACGGCCTCCGCACCTGGACATGGAATGTCCCGCAGCTCGTCACGGCTCCTAAGAACACCGCCGGCGACTCCAGCAAACCCACGCCTCCTAAAGATCCCGACGAAGACGCCGACGGCCGCAAGCTTCCCTCCGTCGCCTGGACCACCTTCCACAACTGGGCCGAAGTCGGCGACTGGTACCGCTCGCTCGCGCTCAATCAGGCCCAGCCCACCGACGCCATCCGCGCCCGCGCCGCCGAGCTCACCAAAGACGCGAAAACCCCCGAAGACCAGGTCCGCGCCCTCTACGAGTTTGTCTCCACAAAAACGCGCTACGTCGGCATCGACTTCGGCGTTGGCCGTTATCAGCCGCACGCCGCCGCCGAGGTCCTCGCCAACCAGTACGGCGACTGCAAAGATAAGGACACCCTCCTCGAAGCCCTGCTCCGCGCCAAAGGCTTCTCCACCGCGCCCGCTCTCATCGGCGCCGGCGTCGCGCCCGTTCCCGATGTCCCCTCGCCCGCGGTCTTCAATCACGTCATCACCACTGTCAACATGCCCGACGGCCGCATCTGGCTTGACAGCACCGCCGCCGTCGCGCCCTATCGATTCCTCACCTCCGTCATCCGCGACCAGAAAGCGCTTGTCGTTCCCGCCAGTGGCCCCGCGGAACTCGCTTCCACGCCCGCCGCCGGTCCCTGGCCCTACGCCGAGCACTTCACTGCCGACGCCACGCTCGACGCCGACGGCAAGCTCACCGGCAAAATCACCTCCAGCTATCGCGACGACTCCGAGATTCTCGTCCGCGCCCTCGCCCAGAACATTGCCCCCGCCGAATGGGACAAGGCTTCCCAATACATTTCCTCCATGACCGGCTTCAGCGGCACCACCAGCGATACACACTTCGCCAACGCCGCCGACGACTCCTCGCCCATCGTCATGTCCTACGACTACACCCGCCATCCTTTCGGCGACTGGGACAATCGCCGCATCGTCCCCCTGTTTCCCGTCCTCGAATTCACCGCGCTCGACGACGACGCGAAGGAACCCGAGGAAGATATACAACTCGGCCCGCCCCGCACCCTCACCGCCACCTCCACCATTCGCCTGCCCGAGGGCTACCGCACCGACCTTCCCGATCCCATCCACGTCAAAACCGACTTCGCCACCTTCGACAAAACCTATCGCTTCGACGGCAAACAGATCGTCGCCGAGCGCACCATCGTCATCCTCAAAAACAAGGTGCCCAAATCCGACTGGAAGCTATACCAGGCCTTCACCAAAGACATCAGCCTCTCCGGCGAAAACTGGATTCAGCTCATCCAGCCGCAGAAGCTTTCGGTCACCGTAGCCAAATCGCCGCCGGGCCAGACCCCGCAGCCGCCGCCTCCAGCCGTCTCAACCAACGCCGATGGATCCAAAACCGTCACCGTCCATACCCTGTCGCCGACCGCCCCGCCGGCGGCCGCTGCCTCCGAAGCGCCGATCCCCGATAACGCCTCCGTTGCGGATCTCATGAAGCTCGCCCAGGATCGCATGCGCGCCGGAGACATGGGCGGCGCCAAAGAAGTCCTCGACAAGGTGAAGGCGAAAGACCCCAATCAGGAATATCTGTGGGGCATGTACGGAGCCATCGCCGCCTCCGACCGCAACGACGAAGAGGCCAGCGCTGACTTCCGCAAGGAGCTCACCAACCATCCCGACAATTCCCTGGCCGCAGGCGCTCTGGCTGCTGCTCAGGCCAAAGCTGGGGACACGGCCGGCGCTCGCCAAACCCTGCGCGCCTTCCTCGACCAGCACCCTGACCTGCGCCTCTCTCTCTACCTCGCCTCGCTCCAGACCAGCGCCCACGACTACAATGGCGCGCTTAAAACCCTCCAGGCCGCCGCCGACCAGAATCCCGATAACCGTTACATCCAGGTTCAGGTCAGCAATACCCTCCTGCTGCTCAATCGCAAGGAAGAAGCCGCCGCCGTTGCTAAAGCCATCCTCGACGGCGCCGACGATCCGGAATTACTCAACAACGCCGCCTACGCGCTCAGCGAAACCGGCCTCGACCTTCCCACCGCCGAAGACGCCTCGCGCCGCAGCATCTCCCTTCTCGAAGACAAGAGCGCCACCATGGGCGCCGAGGAGGCCAACAGCAAGACCTTTGCCGAAGCCAACCTCCTCATCGCTTCGTGGGACACCCTCGGCTGGATCCTCTTCCGCGAAGGCAAGTATGCCGACGCCCAACAGTTCATCGCGCCCGCCTGGCGCGCCGCCCTACGCGCCGAAATCGGCGATCACCTCGGACAGATCGACGAAGCCCTCGGCCAGAAAGACGAGGCCCTCACCGCCTACGCTTTTGCCGCCGACGCTCTCACCCAGAACGACACGCCCGACGTGCGCGGCCACATTAATGACAGCATTGCTCGCCTCAAAGCCGCTGGCGCAAAAGCCGTGCGGCCCGCCGGCGCTGCCAGTTTGCAGGATTTGCGCACCTACAAAATCTCCCGCGCTTCCGGCGTCAGCGGCTGGGGCGCCTTCCGCCTCGAAATCACCACCGCCGGCGTCATCGAATCGCAGCAGATGTCCGGCCAGAAACCGCTCACCGGCGAGAAGAAATCCATCGACGCCATGAAATTCCCCGAGCTTCTCCCACCCGGCTCGAAAGCGCACCTGTTGCGCAGCGCCGTCGTCAGCTGCACCACGGGCGCCACCTGCGAAGTCGTCCTCGTCCCCGACGGCGGCCTCCAAACCGAGCAGCAATAGCCCGGGCTCAGACCGCCCCTGCTTCCTGCACCCTGCACCGTGTACGCTGTTGCCTGCCATGAAAATCGCCCTGGCTCTCGCCTTCGTCCTTTTCCAAACCGCGCACGCGCAAACTCCGCCATCCGTCCGCCTCGTCAACGGCGCCTCCCAGCTCATCGTCCAGGGCAAACCCTTCCTCGCCCTCGGCGGCGAACTCGGCAACTCCTCAGCCGGCACGGCCGCGCAGGCTGACGCCATCCTCCCGCGCCTCGCCCAGCTGCACTTCAACACCGTCCTCACTCCGGTTGCCTGGGACGAGATCGAGCCCACCGAGGGTCACTTCGACTTCTCCATTCCAGACCACTGGATCGCCGTTGCTCGCCAGCAGCACATGCATCTCGTCTTTCTCTGGTTCGGCAGCTGGAAGAATGCCTTCTCCGAATACGCGCCCGCGTGGGTGCTCTCCGATGCGAAGCGCTTTCCGCGCGAAATCTCCGCCGAGGGCGTTCCGCTGGAGATTCTTTCTCCACTCGGTGAACAGACAGCCCAATGCGACAGCCGCGCTTTTGCCGCTCTCCTGCGCCATGTTCGCGACGAAGACGCTGCGGACCAAACCGTGCTCATGGT
Organism: Acidobacteriaceae bacterium; assembly: GCA_030038115.1. GTDB lineage: Bacteria > Acidobacteriota > Terriglobia > Terriglobales > Acidobacteriaceae > Palsa-343. The sequence goes on from JASHPM010000079.1 coordinate 8,793, forward strand.
GCAGGTCGAGAACGAAATCGGCTTCCTCGGCCTCGGCGGGCGCGACCGCTCCCCGGAAGCGAACCGCCTCTTCGCCGCCGCCGTGCCGCCGCAGCTCGTCCAGGCGCTCAATGCTCACCCCGAACAATGGCCGCGACAACTCGCAGCGCAATTCAATTTCGCCGGCCGTACATGGAGCGAGGTATTCGGCAGCTCCGCCGATGAGATGTTCATGGCCTGGTACTACGGCCTCTTCGCCGAGCAGGTCGCCGCGGCGGGCAAGCGCGAGTACGCTCTGCCTCTCTACATGAATGCCCAGCTTCCTGCGCCCTTCGAAACCGCGGGCGAGTATCCCACCGGTGGCCCATATCCCAGCGTTCAGGCCATTTATCGCGTGGCTGCGCCCTCCATCGATTTCTATGCGCCGGATATTTACTGGCCGGACTTCGAGCAGTGGATCCAGCGCTATCAGGCGGCTGGCAATCCCGTGTTTGTTCCGGAAGCACGCGGCGATGTGGCGCCCTTCAACGCGCTCTACACCTTTGGAGAAGCGCGCGGCTTCGGTTTTTCTCCCTTCGCCGTCGATTCGCTGCCCGCCGCCGGCGCCCCCATCGCACCTGACCAGCCCGGTCCGCGGCTCGGAGACGAATACGCGCTGCTCAGCCAGATGAGCAGCCTGATTCTCGATGCGCAGCAGAACAACAGGGTTCGCGCCCTCGTCCTCCACGAGACCAGCCTCCGCCCCTCCCAAACCGTGGCCCTCGGCGGATACCTCTTCCGCTCCAGCCTCGCGCGCGGCTGGCCGGCAAGAAACCTCAGCGAGAAGGACGGCGCCATGATGGTGCTCGAAACCGCGCCCGGCGAGTTCTACGTCCTCGGCTGCGGGCTGGCCGTCACCATCTCACGCGATCCCGACGCCGACGACCGTATCGCCGGCATCGCCGGCGTCGAAGAAGGCTCGTTCTCCGACGGAACCTGGGTTACGGAGCACGTCCTCAACGGCGACCAAACCGACCAGGGACGCCAGCTCCTCATGGACCCCCACGCCTTCGACGTCTATAAGGTCAGGCTCTACACCTACACCCGCAACTGAACCACAACCTTCTGCTCCCCGCTCCCAGCTTCCTGCTCCCAGTTACCGGCTACCTGCTTCCAGCTACCTGCTTTCAGCTTCCCGCTGCATTTGTCAAGTTTCCACCACTTATCCAAAGTAACTTCCGTTGAGTTTAGGCCACTTACAAAACATCAAAGTTGGCCATCTAATTCTCTGGGCATGATATTCTGAACTTATAGAGTAAAAAAAGAAAAAGCCTCGCCTCTGGCGGGGCTTTTCTGTTACTGGAGAGGGAGCCCGTGTCACGAACCTCGATCATCGCCGCCTCGCAGCAGGCCAGCCACTTTGGAGCCTGCCCTGTGCAAGCTCCGAGCGAAGGCGAAGTGCGCGTTGAACCGGCTGACCGTTTTATCGCTGACCGTTTCATCTGCCTCGATTCGGTCGTGACTGATTCAATCCTGGCCGAGTCTGATTCAGATTCAGTCGAAAGGTCCTCCCACTCGGCCCAATCTGAATCAAACCCAGCCGAGTTCCAACTCACTCCGCTGCAATCATCTGCGCCCGGCTCGGCCGAGTCTGATTCACACCCGGCCAGGTCTGCATCAAACTCAGCCGAGTCGCAATTGACTGATTCTCAACTGCCTAACCCGTTATCGATCTCGTCAACCCGCGCTAAAACACTGAAAACAAGTCATCGCCCAGGGAGGGAGGGAGTGGGGGGGCGCCTGTTGCATCGCTCGTTGCCATTTCGCTCCCAGGTTCGCTCGCAGTTCACTCCCCCTCGCTCGAATTCCACTGGCTTTTCCCTGGCTTTTTCGCCTCCGGCATCACACCCCCGCCCAAAACCGCCTGTGGTAGTGTGAGGTTAAGGTCGTTTCGGGACGTGTGCGCGCGTCCCCGCGCATTGCGTCTTATGCAGTCTCCGCCCAACCTGATTTCTCCCGCGCCGGCCTCGCCGCCCGTCAGCCCAACCGCGACTCCGCCGCCTCCACACCACACCACGCATTGGCTGCGCCGCGCTGACCTCTTTCTGCGCGTCATCGTCCGTCTCTACATCGGCCTCATCCTCGTCTTTCTCCCGTGGACGCACGTCTGGGCCTTTAACCGCTTCTTCCTCTATTACGCGCATGTTGCGCGCCTCATGGAAAGCGGCGCGGTCCGCGGCCTCGTTTCCGGCCTCGGCCTGCTCAATCTCTGGATCGCTATTTCCGAAGCGATCCGTTACAAAGAAAGCTGAGATGCCTCGCAAGCTGCCGAACCCGCTTGACAATGCCGCACTGGCCTACGAGAACGTCGCCTTCCTCAACAGCCCGGATGGCCGCATTCTGCGCATCCTCGCCGAATACTCCGAGCCGCTCGCCCGCTTCCGCCGCGAACGCATTCAGGACACCGTCGTCTTCTTCGGGTCCGCTCGCTTCCGCGCTCTCGACGAGGCCAACCGCGAACTCGAGCTGCTCGAAAACACCGGTTCCCGCCAGCGCGCGCCGGAAGAAGAGCAGCCGGCTCGCCAGTCCGACATCGAGCAGGGAACCTCGAGCGAGTTGCGTCTGCGCCGCGCCGAATCCGCCGTCGAAATGGCGCACTACTACGAGGACGCGCGCCGTCTCGCCTTCCTGCTCACGCACTGGGCCAAAGGTCTCAAGTCGCGCCGCAACCGCTTCGTCGTCACTTCCGGCGGAGGTCCCGGCATTATGGAAGCCGCCAATCGCGGCGCGTGGGAAGCCGGCGGCAAAACCATCGGGCTCAACATCCACCTGCCCTTCGAGCAGATGCCCAACCGCTTTATCACCCCGGCCCTCAATTTCGAATTCCACTACTTTTTTATGCGCAAGTACTGGTTCGCGTATCTGTCCAAGGCGCTGGTGGTTTTTCCGGGAGGCTTCGGCACTCTGGATGAATTGTTCGAGATCCTCACCCTTTCGCAAACCCAAAAGCTGGCCAAGAAGATCACCGTCGTCCTCTACGGCTCCAGCTACTGGGAACAGGTCATCAATCTCGATATTCTTGTGGACAAAGGCACGATCTCGCCGCGTGACCGCGAATTGTTCCAGGTCGCTGACACCACCGATCACGCGTTCGAGATTCTCCGCGATGGCCTGACGCGGAACCATCTGGAGCCTGAGTCCGCGCAGGAAGCCGATCTGCCCGATATCGCGCAGACGCGGCGTTGAAGAATTGTAACGGTTGCTGTTTCGATAGTTTACAACCAGTTACCACAGGGCAAGCCACGGACAAATCGGAGGAAGTAGCTTAATTTGCAGCCACTTATGGCAGCGTCGCGTTCCGGAAAGTCACGTTGCCTTCGCGGATACTCGCAACTATTTGACCCACCATTTTTGCTTCCGTAATGCCCCATTCATGGTGCACAAAGGATACTGGTGGCAGTAGCACGACCTCGGGAGGTTTTCCATGGCCGGTCTGCGCCGCATCTCCTATCTCTGGAAGGAACCTGACGCCGCGGGCAACTATTCGACCGCGGTTTCGCTGCACAGTCACACCAACCAGTCAAAGGAAACGCTCGATTTCCTGGCCAATCTGGGAAATCAGTACCCGCTTCTTCGCCCTATTCTGGCCAGGAGCGAGCGGCAGTCGCACGAACGGCACAACATCCCCATCAATTACGGTGCCGCTTACTGGACTCCGCCGTTGACGCCTCGCATTGCCTTTGACGTCGAGAGCGGCCAGATCGCAAAAAAGCTCAGCCTCATGCCGCTGGTTTCGATCACGGATCACGACACCATTGCCGCTCCCATGCTCCTGCGCACGGTTGCTGCCGCTCGCCACATTCCGGTCTCGGTGGAGTGGAGCGCGCCGTTCGGCGGCGATCAGGCCTTCCATCTCGGCATCCACAACCTGCCCAGCGATTCCGGCGCCGCGTGGATGAAGACCTTCGAGGAATACACGGCGAATCCCGACGAAAAGCGGCTCACCGAGATTCTGGCCGCGCTTGATGCCCTGCCGAACGTGCTGATCGTCTTCAATCACCCCATGTGGGATCTCTATCTGATTGGCGCCGACAAGGCCGCGCAGCGGGTCCAGGACTTCCTCGCAGCCAACCATGAATTCATGCACGCCTTCGAGCTGAATGGGCTTCGTCACTGGGAAGAAAATCGCCGTGTCAAGCGGCTCGCGCAGCAGTGGAACAAGATTCTGATCTCAGGCGGCGACCGCCATGGTTTGGAACCCAATGCGACTCTGAATCTCTCGCAGGCCGCCACCTTCACGGAATTCGTTCACGAAGTCCGCTACCAGGACCGCAGCCACGTTCTCTTCATGCCGCAGTACGCGCAGCCCTGGAAGCACCGCATTTTGCAGTCGACTCTCGATGCGATTCGGGATTACCCCGATTTTCCGCTCGGCTCCCGCACCTGGGATGAACGCGTCTGGCATCCGGATAGCAACGGCGTGGTTCGGCCTTTGCGCGAACTTTGGCCCGACGGTTCGGCGCCCACCTGGATGAGTTTGGCGATCAAAACCGTGCGTCTCATGGGAAGCAGCCCGGTCTCCGGCGGTCTCCGTATGGCCTGGAGCGAATCGCACGAGCTGCGCTTCGCGCTGGGCGAAGACGCGGTGCGCTGATCAGATTGCCTGTTTCGCTGAGGGGTAATCGAAGTCCCGTATTTTTCAGGTGTCATTCGGTCCCTTGACTCGAGTCGCCTACTTTCCCGATTCGTTCCACGAGATCAATGGTGTGGCGCATACTTCCCGCCACTTCGAGGATTTCGCCCGCAGGCGAAACCTTCCTTTTCTCTGCGTTCGCGCCGGAGATCGACGCGAGCCCGTGATCGCGGAAGACAACTTAACAACTCTGGAACTGCCGCGCGGCATTCTATCGATTCCACTCGATAAGGGCCTGAAGTTCGATCCTGCATGGGTGAGACATATTCCGGTCATTGCGGGCGCCGTCAGAGCGTTCCGGCCAGACATCATTCACATTACCGGGCCCAGCGAACTCGGAATGTTGGGAGCGTTGCTCGGATATCGTCTGGGTGTTCCGCTGGCCGCTTCCTGGCACACCAATGTGCACGAGTATGCTGCCACTCGTTCTCACTGGCTTTTCGAAAGGCTTCCTGCGTCCAGCGCGGCCGCCGGAGCGCATTGCATTCAGGAGACAGTCCTGGGAATTGCGGCATGGTTCTACGGCCTGGCAAGTGTCTTATTTGCACCGAATCTCGATCTTTGCCGTCTGCTCGAGGCCAAAACCGGTTGCCACTGCCACTTGATGCAGCGTGGCATCGATCCACAGTTGTTCTGTCCCAGCCGTCGCGACCGCGACCCGTCGGATGCCAGTCTCGTTCTGGGCTTCGTCGGGCGCCTCAGCGTGGAGAAGAATATCGCTTTGCTTGCTCAGATCCAGAAAGAACTCGAAGACCGCGGGTTCCGCGATTTTCGGTTCCGCATTGTCGGCCAGGGAGCAGAAGAATCCTGGTTGCGCCAGCACCTGCCTCGTGCCGAATTCACCGGCGTGCTGCGCGGCGAGGCGCTCGCTCGCGCTTATGCCGGCATGGATGTTTTCGTCTTTCCATCGCACACCGACACGTTCGGCAACGTAGTTCTGGAGGCGCTGGCTTCCGGTGTTCCCGCTGTTGTAACTCCGGATGGTGGACCGCGTTCGCTGGTGCAGGAAGGTCGCACCGGCTTCGTCGTCACCGATGCGGATTTCTCCGCCGCGATTGCGCGCATCGCCGAAGATCCAGTTCTGCATGCGAATCTGCGCGTCAACGCACGGCAGTATGCGCTTGCGGCGTCGTGGGACGCAGTTTTTGAAGGGGTGTACGAAGCCTACCAACCCGTGCTGCGCGCTGCCGACGCTGCCTAAGCGTTTTCCGATTCCCCTGTGTTGCTTTCTTGCCTTCCGGCTCTATGCGGGAGGAGCGAAGTCGAGACCGGCCTGCTGCGCGGCTTGCTCCGTTGCAGGCAGGTTGAGAGACGCGAGAGGAATCCGCTGCTCGCGTCCGGAAGACGCCTGGTCCATTACGATCACCATTTTGGAAGTCAGCGCGTACGCGTAATTGTGGATCGCTTCCCGGTGGCCGTCGTTGAAGATCAGCGTCAATTCCGGTTCCGGTGCGACGGAATTAGCCACGGATGCCGGAACATAATCCTGATCGGCCGGTTCCTGGTAGCCGGGACGATAACCATCGTCTGGCGGCGCGACCGATGCGGCTGGCTGTTGCTCGGCATCCGTTCCTGAATCGTCGTAGCCATAGCCGGTAAAGTCCGGATAGCCGAGATCCCACGGAAGCAGTTCCCATGAGTTCGCGTAATAGGGGTAACCGCCGTAAATCCCGAAGCCGCGGTACGGCGAGCGGTAGTGGTAACCATTGCGTCCGTCTCGGCGATCCGCGGAGATTCCGCCGTAAGGCACTCGATAACCCGACCCAAAGTTGCGCAGGGGCGCAGTAGAAGTAAATCGTGGAGCGCTGAAGGAGTAGCCGCGCGTCGCAAATCCAGACGACCGGCTGAAGGAGCCTGACGAAAAACCGCCGCCGCCAAAACTGTGACCGAAAGATCCAGCGGAATGACCACCACCGGAGCTGCCGGAATGACCGCCGCGCTGAGCGAAGGCCGATGGAAAGGCCACCAGCAGGGCCGAGAGCAACGCGACTGGGAACGTCCGCCGCATAGGAGCCATCCTACTCTTTAGACGCGGGAAAAAGCGGACGAGACCCACGGAATTAGATCAGCTCTGTTCCCCACAAGTCGTGCAGATGGATCACGCCTTCGATGCCATTTTGCGCATCGACCACGATCAGGGAGGTGATTTTTCGCTCTTCCATGGTGTGCAGGGCGCGAACGGCCAGTTCAGCGGCGGAGATGGTCCTGGGAGCGGGATTCATGACTTCGCCGGCGGTTTTGCGAAGGCCTTCGGGGCCGTCACGTTCCAGAAGGCGGCGCAAATCGCCGTCGCTGATGATGCCAGCCAGCTTGCCGCTCTGCTCGACGGCAGTCATGCCGAGTTTTTTGCGGGACATTTCGTAGATCACGTCGGTCATCGGCGTTCTGGTGTCGACGCAGGGAACCGCATCGCCAGTGTGCATGAGCTGGCGCACGGTGGCGAGCCGCTTGCCCAGCTTTCCGCCGGGATGGAGTGCGGCAAAATCCTCGGCGCGAAAGCCGCGGCGAAGCGAGACAGCAATGGCAAGCGCGTCGCCAAGAGCCAGCATCGCCGTAGTTGACGCGGTTGGCGCCAGGCCAAGGCTACAAGCTTCAGCAGGAACCGAGCAGTCGAGCGCGACGTCGCTGGCGGCGGCAAGCGTGGATTTCATATCGCAGACGAAGGAGATGAGCGCGTTGCCCATGCGCTGCAAAGTCGCCAGCAGGCGCAGAATCTCCTCGGTTTCGCCGCTGGCCGAAAGAGCGATAACGACGTCGCCCTCGGTGATCATGCCGAGATCGCCGTGAACCGCTTCGGCAGGATGCATGAACAGCGCCGGACTTCCGGTGGAACTGAGCGTGGCTGCGACTTTCTGCGCCACAATCCCGCTCTTTCCCATGCCGGTGACGACGACGCGGCCGCGGGACCGGCCGCAGTTGAAGACGCGGTTGACGGCGCGCTCGAAGTCCGCAGCCATTGGACCGTCGAGCCGCCCGGCGAGCGCCAGCAACGCTTCCGCTTCGATGCGGACCAGTTGGGACGGTGTGTGGTTGTCGCTCATGCTCTGAAACTCCTGATGCTATCACCAGGCGTTTCTGCGAGGCGTGCTGTTCCGCTTGTAGAATGGAGTCCAGGAGAACTCCGGGTTTGAAGCGCAACATCTTAGTGCTGGCGGCGATGATCACGGCCTTAGCGCTGATGGTTTCCGCGGGTGCGATCAATTTCGTACATCGCCGGCAAGCCGAGCAGGCGAAATTGCAGGGCATGAAGATGATGCTGGTGCCTGACAACCCTGCGGCAGGCGCGAATTCCAATGCCGCTGACGCGACAGGAATGGCGGATGAAGAGGACAACTCAACGCAGCTGAACGGGAAGATTGCTCCGGGCTTCACGCTGCCGGACCTGAACGGCAACAAAGTCTCGCTGTCGAGCTATAAGGGGCGTCCGCTGGTAGTCGATTTCTGGGCGACCTGGTGCGGTCCGTGCAAAGTCGAGATTCCGTGGTTCGAGAAGCTGCATGACCAGTACGCGAGCCAGGGTTTGGAAATCATCGGGGTTTCGGCCGATGATCTCGACAAGGACGATCCGGCGAAGCTTTTCACCGAGAAGCGCGATATCGCGGATTTCGCGGCGAAGATGCACATGAATTATCCGATCCTGATCGATGCCGAATCGATCGAGAACGCGTACGGAGGACTGGACGCGCTGCCGACGACGTTCTTCATCGACCGGAACGGCAAGATTGTGGCATCGACAATCGGGCTGGCTCCGCGCGATGTGATCGAAGCCAACATTAAGAAGGCCATCGCGAGCGGAGCGTCATCGTGAAGCCGGTGGCCGTCGCAGCTTGTAGCGCGCTGCTGCTGAGCGGCATCGCGATGATCGCGCAGGATTTGCCGTGGCAAACGCCTGGCAGCGAAGGCGGAAATGCACAACAGCTGGTGCACTTTCTCTATCCGCAGCAAGTGACGCTGGCGGCTGGAAAGCCGGCGACGATCGAGCTGCACTTCCGAATTAACGAAGGACTGCACATCAATTCGCATGTTCCGCGGCAGAAGAGCCTGATTCGGACGGAGCTGATCGAGGCCGAACCTGCCGGAGTGAACATTGCCTCGGTCGATTTTCCTGCCGGCGTGGATTATGCATTTCCGGCCGATCCGTCGCAGAAGCTGAGCGTCTACAGCGGCGAATTTGTGCTGAAGATGCATCTGACGGCTGCGCGCGGGAACCATCTGGTGGAAGGCGCGCTGCGCTATCAGGCCTGCGATACGAATACCTGCTTTCCGCCACGAAAATTGCCGGTGGCTGTCGACGTAATTGGGCAGTGAAAAAGGGGTGCACCCCTGCCCGCTTCAACTTTTTGGCGATCTACCGTGTTATCAGGTAATTGCGTTTTTATTTTGAGCCCTTCAAACGCTCATTACCTGAAAACAGGGTAACTTCCAGAGCCCTCAAAACCGCCAGAAGCCAGCGAACTGCAGCAAAAAGCCAGCGAATTCGGTAGTTCTTTAAGGCCCTCAACGAGGAGCCGCTCGATGTTCTCAATGACCTGTGCAGCAGGAATCCTGGGATTCCCCGAAACGCCGAAGGGGATTGTCTGCAAGGCAGGCAATCCCCCACTCTTCAAGGCTAGCAAATCGAGAAGCTGGATCAAGAGAAATCGGAGGGTGGGACGGTACGAAAGTTACATTGGGCTGTTGCCGTCATTCCGGCTCCGCGCAGGGTGTCTTTGGACGCTGGCCGACTTGTGGATACGAATGTGGGCTGGATGAGTGAAATGGCGATTTGGCACCCATTGACAATCGCAAAAAGTCGTCCGCAACTCGACCAGGTGAACCCTCAAGCCAGCGACAACCTGAATCCCACGGTGCTTTAACTCATAAGCTTTTTGGCAGCAATCCAATCCGGATTCCCGAGGCAATTCTTCTGGATATTGCGGCGTTTGGAAAGGCCAGGGCCCTCCGTTCACCAGTGGAACCTGCAATGACTCGCAGTTCCACTGGTAAACAGTGAAGCTACGGCAATGCCTCGCCGTAGCTACTTCAATGTTGTGACGGCCTCTGCTTCCTCTCTTGCTGCGCTGCTGGTCGCAGCGTGTTCGATGATGGAGGCAACCGCCTCCGGGTGTGAGACGTAGATCGCATGGCTCCCCTTGATCTCAACCACTTTGGAGCCGGCGCGCTTCGACATGAATCGCTGCAATTCCGGCGCGATCATGTGATCTTCAGTGGTCAGCAAATACCAGCTTGGCTTCGTCTTCCAGGCGGCCGATATCGACCCGGCACTCGCAGCCGCAAGACCCCACGGCACCTGCGAATTGGCCATGAAATTCGCAATCTCGGGCTTCACATCGGCCGCGAACGATGCGGCAAACTTCTGGCGGTCAAGAAACAGGAAGCCGTCCTGGGGCGGAAGAATCGGAGGAGCCGGTGCATCGGCGGGCGCGGTCTTGATGAGGGACAGGACGGAATCGCCCGTGTCAGCCGCGAAGGCAGCGATGTAAACAAGCCCAGCGACCTTCGGGTCATCTCCTGCCGAGCTGATCACCACGCCGCCGTAGGAATGGCCTACGAGGATCACAGGTCCATCCTGCGCGTCGATGGCTCTCTTCGTGACGGCCACGTCGTCCTCGAGAGTGATAGTGGGGTTCTGCACAACCGTAACGTGATAACCCCGTTTAGTGAGAATGTCGTAGACACCCTGCCAGCCGGAGCCGTCGACGAAACCTCCATGGACGAGCACAATGTTCTTCACAGCCTGATTCTCCTTTGTTTGAGAGTGAGCAACTGCGCCCCAAAACGTCAGGGCGACGGCAGGCAGCACCTGCCAGAGGGCCCGCTTTAGGTCGGGTTTCCCGTTCGTGGTTTTCAGCATGATCGATCCTCCTGGGGTGAGTAGGTTCAGGCTTCTGATCGGTCCGGCTTAGCGGTTCTTCCAGACTTCTCGTGCCTGGGTCCCTGAACATCGCGTCGGTACTTTGCGATCCCGGAAATGATTCTGGCGTAACTGCAGGCATGCGGAAAACCGCAAATGGTCGGCCTGTGAATTCAGCTTTTCTGCAGAGTGACGGATCCCCCGTTTGGCGGATCGAAGAGATTCAGCGCAATGTTTTGATTTGTCTTCGGCCGAATAAGCGCGCATCGACAGACCAGGCACCGGGTCCGATCATCGCCAGGCTCGCACCGAGAGTCGCCACCACAAGCGATATCCAGGGGTCGGCGCCACCCGAGAAGAGCATCCAAAGCTCGCGGCCCGCAACGATGACGCCAACCACCGGGGTCCACAAGCCGAAAAGAAGAAGCATCGCCGCGCCGACATCGACAATCTGCGGAGCAACTGAACCCGCCGGCAAAGACATATGGAGATGGGCGACTGCGCGGCTAATCAGCACAGCGGCGGTCACAAGGCGCTGGAGCATCAGCCCCGCACCCGGCAGCCCGTTAGCGAATGTCGAAAAGAGGCGTTGCAGAGCGAACTCCGGCAGAATCCCGCAGGCAGGTTAGGTCATAGAGATACAGAGTGAAACCGCAGAAATGAGGGTCGGACGATCCGCCTTTTGGGGGGCTACAGCTCGATCATCCCGCGCTTCAACCCGATCGTCACGGCGTGGGCTCGGTCATTGGCGGCGAGTTTCGAGAGGATGTTTGCTACATGACTCTTCACCGTTGCTTCACCAATTGAGAGCTGGTCGGCGATCAGTTTGTTGGAGTTTCCTCGAGCGATCAACCGCAGCACATCGATCTCGCGTGAGCTTAGTGCGTCGTCGGTTGCGTGCTCGGCTAATTCCGCGGCGACGTCAGGCGGGATACGTTTCTGTCCGGCATGGACGGCACGGATCGTCTCCAGCAGTTCACGATGCACGTGACCTTTGAGGATGTAAGCGCGCGCGCCCGCCCTAAGCGCGCTTAAGATCTGAGCGTCTCCCTTATAGGTGGTAAGCACAATAATGCGGGCATCCGGGAATTCGCTTTGAATTTCGCGGATCGCCTCAGCGCCATTCATGTCGGGCATTTGAAGGTCCATCAGTGTCACATCCGGCTTGTGCAAGCGGTAGAGTTCTGTCGCCTCCTGGCCGCTCGATGCCTCCGCAACCAGCTTCATATCCGCCTCTGCATTCACCAGTGCCGCGATTCCCCTGCGAAGAAGAGGATGGTCATCCACGGTAAGAATCCGGATCAGCTCAGGCTGGCTATTCACAGCTTCGGCTCCCTGCGAAGCATCGTGAGTCGGTGCCCATTGCGCGCGTCCTCATAGGCGATGGCCGCCGGAATCGTGAGCTCAACCTCTGTTCCTGTTCCGGCCTGGCTCCAAAAACTCAATTGCGATCCTATGCGCTGCGCTCGTTCACGCACTCCTGGCAGCCCCCAGTGCCCGATACGTCGCCTTTTTTCGAGAACGTGAGGATCGATCCCCTTACCATCATCGCGTATGCGCAAGCGAAGCTGGTTTGTGTCGTAGCGAATTTCGGCCTCGATCTGCCCAGCCTGGGCATGCCGAAAGGCATTGCGCAACAATTCGCGCGCGATCCTGTACAGCTCGTCCTGCAATTCCGGGGATAGCTTCTTTGCTTCTCCTTCAACAATCACGCGGAAATTGGGCGAATTCTGATTCATGTCTTCAACCGCCGCGAGTTCTTCACCGGCGGTCTCCAGCAATGGCGCCAGGTCGCGGCCGAAAACCGGCTGCGATCGTAAATCGTGAATTGCATCGCGGCTTTCGGCGATCGCCTGCTCGGTCTCTGCGATCGCCTCGTCGAGAGTGTGCATGGCATTTTCCGGACTGCGAGGCAACATGTTGCGGGCCGCCTGGAATTGAAACATAAGACCGTGCAGGCTTTGCAGGAGCGTGTCGTGCAGCTCGCGGGCGATGCGGGTGCGTTCGTCAAGCCGTTCCTGGAATCGTGCGTTCAACTCGCGCGAAAGCCTGACCATGCGCAGACGAATGAAAACTACCACCGTCACCGTTGCCAGGAACAGGCAGCCAGTTCGGAACCACCATGTTTCCCAAAACGCCTGGTCAATGGTGAAGTATGCCCTCCCCGGTACGGTTGCCTGAGCCGCTACGCCGTTCCCGACAACGGGCAAGGCCGGCGTTCTGGCTGGAGGAATGTAGTCCGCGTCCACCAGGAGCGCCGCATACTCGGTGCCGAGGTGGGTGGAGTTCTCCCAGCTTCCGTCGGGAAGGATATTCGTCGTTGTTCTGGCCGCATAGGGCTGCACCCACCACAGGCCGCTGTAGGCGTAGAGCACAATGTGCTGGCCTGGCCGGGCATTCTTAACAGTGCCTTTGATGTAATCGAGTTTCTCCTGTCCTCCAGCGTTCGCATCGGGTACGCGACTAATCCGCACCTCCGGACGGTCCTGGTTCGAATGGCAACCTGAAGCAAGCATGGATACCAGAACAAGGCCCCAAAAGTAAGGCGCGCCAGCTTCGAGCGTTCGGATCGATCGTGTCATGGCTTCGAATGCCTCGCTTCGCATGGGCTTCGGCTTGATCAGTGCTCGGTCGTGCGAAGGAGCGGGGAACTTTCCGTGAAAATCATCGCACATCCGGATTGCTCGCTGGAACCGGTTCTGCGGGTTTGCGCCTTTGGGTACTGACTCCATTGATTGACAACAGGGTAGAGCACTCATTGAGAAAGGTTTTGCGCGGTAAAGGCGGAGTAGGTACTGTTAAACGGGGTTCTCTTCGTTGAGGCGGCGCGAACCGCAGCTATGGTCGCGCACAAGAACCGACGATTTCCCGAAGATTCCGGCGCCGACGCCGCGTACCTGGCTGGAAGTCTTTACTGACATCGGGCTTGTTTGCTTGGGTTGTCCGGGCTCTTCCGGGCCCATCCTGTTGTTTGTTTACCCGCCAGACCCGGACAGGGCCTAAAATAGAGTTCCCCATTTTCAGAATTTCAGGCATTCGCGGGAGGTCGCGGTGGGAGGGTTGTCCATGCGCCGGAGTTATGGTTGGGCGCGCGTAGTGGTGAAGAGCGGCTTGATCGTGACTCTTCTCTTGCTGGGTTCCGTGCCTGCGCACGCGGCGATCGCCTGGGTGCCTGCTTCGCATACGGTCTGCGTACAGGCGTCTTCTGCCGCCACCTCCCAGACCTGCACCCTGCCGGCCGCGACCACCGCCGGCAACGATGTGGTGGTGGGCGTTGCCTGGGAAAACGTCTCTAGCAGCCTCTTCAACGTTTACGGCAGTGGGCCGACGGCGTATTTTCCGCTGTACGGGGCGGTATGCAACGCGGCGAGCGAATGTGTGGCCACCCTGGTATGCCACAACTGTGCGGCCCAAACCGCGATTACTACCACCATGAGCGCGGACACCGTGTTCGTGACGACGGTGGAAGAATACTCGGGCGTCGCGGCCCTGGGAATTACGGGAGCGAACACGGCGTCCTCCAC
>JASHPM010000080.1 GCA_030038115.1 Acidobacteriaceae bacterium
TGACGGTTCCGAAGCTTTGCGGGATCTGGTGCGCGCGCGTGAAGCAGCCAAGCAGGATCAGATGCGAGCGCGGCATCGGTTAAGCAAGTTCCTTCTGCGCTCAGGTCAGCGTCCGCCAACGGGCGTGAGACCGTGGACGCGGCCCTATCTGATCTGGGTTGCGCAGCTACGGTTTACACAGCCAGCTCAGGAGTCCACTCGACAGGATTATCTGCACGAGGTCGAGCACATGCGTGCGCGGGTGACGCGTCTGGAGCAAGCCATCACCGAAGCAGTGAAGCTGGCCTCACCCGCGCTGCAACAAGTTATCAACGATCTGCAGGCACTTCGTGGTATTGCAGATATCTCGGCCGTGACCATCGCGGCTGAACTCGGCCAGGTATCTCGTTTTGGCAGTGCCCGACAGCTGATGGGATATTGCGGTGCAGTGCCGAGCGAAGACTCCAGTGGTAAGCGAGTGAGACGCGGAGGCATCACTAAAACAGGCAACGCGCACCTGCGACGGATCGTCGGCGAAGCAGCATGGAGCTATCGTCGGCCACCGTGCATCTGGTATGGCTTGCGCAGGCGGCAAGAGAGCATTTCGGAAGAGGCTAAGGAAATTGCCTGGAAAGCCCAACACCGCTTGCACAAGCGCTATATGAAGCTGGGTGCGGCCGGCAAGCCCCAGGGAAAGATCATTTCTGCGGTTGCTCGTGAGTTGCTGGGGTTCATCTGGGCTATCGGAATCAGAGCAGAGACGATCGCCGGCCAGCAAGCCGCAGCATGACAACAACTACCGAAAAACTCTCCTGATAAAGGAAAAAGCAAGAACAACGTATCGATGAATCGCGCCACACATCTCGAGCACAGAGCCAGCAGCAGGCTGGGCAAGCACGAAGGAGAATCCTCGCTTGCCCTATGCGACAGGCTCGACCGGACTCGCGTTAACAGTCAGAGGCAGCTCCCGACGGATCATGATTATGCGGTTCCGACCCGCGAATATCAGACTGATCAATCGCCGCTGAAACCTGCCCAGACTGCTGCTGGCTCTGTACTCGGAGAAAGACAACAACAACGACAAAAACAACCCCACCGATTGGCGGCGTTGACAGGGTCACTCCATATCAGGGCTAAGCACTCATTGACGGCGTTCTGGCCGGATTGTCGGCAATACGGAGGTTTCAGGCCATGAAAGTTCCGGATTGCCCGTGATACGGCAATAGTTCAGCCGTGAAGAGACATCATGGCGGATCGTGAAGCATTGAGCAGCGCCCTTTTCTGATTTGACTCGCCTGCGGCTGCTCCTTAGCATTAACCCGTTGGTCACGGCTCAGTAGATGATCGACCAGATCATTTCCCATTACCGCGTGCTCGAAAAGGTAGGGGGCGGCGGCATGGGTGTCGTATACAAAGCACAGGACACCGATCTTGGCCGTCTGGTCGCACTCAAATTCCTGCCTGACGACGTCGCGCAGGACCCGCAGGTTCTCAGCCGGTTCCAGCGCGAAGCCAAAGCGGCGTCAGCCCTAAACCACCCGAACATCTGCACAGTCCACGAGATCGGTAAACACGACGGGCGGTCCTTCATCGTCATGGAGTTCCTGGATGGCCTAACGCTGAAGCATCGCATCGCCGAAGGCCCGATGGAGATGGAATTGATCGTCTCTCTTGCTATCGAGATCACCGATGCGCTCGACGCCGCTCACGCCGAAGGAGTCGTCCATCGCGATATGAAGCCCGCCAATATCTTCCTCACGAAGCGCGGTCATGCCAAAATTCTAGACTTTGGGCTGGCGCAAGTGGAGGCGAAGGACACCCAGGCCAGCGGCGAGTCCGCAACCATCGAGAGCATCCCCGATCACCTGACAAGTCCCGGAGCCATGCTGGGAACCGTGGCTTACATGTCCCCCGAGCAGGTCAAAGCGACAACCCTCGATGCACGCACGGATTTGTTTTCGTTTGGTTCAGTCCTGTATGAGATGGCAACCGGAAAGATCCCCTTTGAGGGTTCGAGTGCGGGAGATATCTGCGGATTGATCGTGCATCGGGAACCGCTCCCGCCTTCGCAGCTCAACCCGCAGGTTTCCCGAGGATTGGAGAGCGTGATCCGCAAGGCGCTCCAAAAAGACCGCGAGCTGCGTTACCAGCATGCCTCGGATATGCGAGCCGATCTGCAGCGCCTGAAACGCAACACCGAGAACGGCAGGATTGCCGCGGCTCCTGAAGAAGTCATGGCGAGTGTCGTGGCCGTTCAGCCAGAGCGACTGGCGGCTGCCCCGGGGCGCGCATCAGGACCAAAATTCGGCTTGTACCTGGCGGCGGCCATCATCGTCATCGTGTCGACGGCCGCGGGCCTCTACTACCGCTTACATCCCAGGACGCCGCTAACGGACAAAGACACCGTTGTTCTCGCCGACTTCACAAATCACACGGGCGACCCAGTCTTTGACGACACACTGAAGACGGCCCTCATGGTGGCTTTGCGGCAGTCGCCCTTTCTCAATATCCTGGGGGATGACGCCATAGCTTCCACCCTGCGGCTAATGGTGCGTCCCGAAAACACTCCCCTGACCCCGGAGGTAGCCCGCGAGGTCTGCCAGCGCACCAACAGCAGGGCCTACGTCTCCGGAGAGATCAACAGCCTGGGAAGCGAGTACGTGTTGCAACTGAAAGCGGTGAATTGCCTAAGCGGAGCTACGCTGGCGCAGGAACAGGCCACGGCCTCGGCCAAGGAGAAGGTGCTGGGCGCGTTGGACGAAGCGGTATCGAGGCTGCGTGGTGAACTCGGCGAATCGCTTGCAACGGTGCAGAAGTTCGATGTCCCACTGGCTGACGCCACCACGGCTTCGCTCGATGCACTCAGGGCATACAGCCTTGGCAACAAGGCTTCTCACGAAGGAGGACCTTCCATTGCCCTGCCCTACCATCAACAGGCCATTGCGCTGGATCCCAGCTTCGCCATGGGCTACTTCGCGGTGGCCGTGGACTACTTCACTTCCGGTCAGCAAGGACGTGCCCGGGAATACATCGCCAAAGCATTTCAGTTGCGCGATCATGCCAGCGAGCGGGAAAAACTGGCCATAACAACCGCCTACTACATGGGTGTGACCGGGGAACTGGACAAAGCCGCAGAGGCTTATCGGGAGGCGATGGAAAGCTATCCGCGGGAATACAAGATACGCAGCGAAGGCGACATCGACCTGCTGCGAGGACGGTATGAAGAAGCCAGAGAAGCATTTACCCAGAGTCGCGGTTTCGAAATAGATGATGTCGGTTCTTACGTCGATCTCGCCAACGCCTTGCTGGCCCTGCAGCGCTTCGACGAGGCGCGCCAGACCATCCAGCAGGCGCAGGCGCGGAAGCTGGACAGTTTTGTAATTCACAACGCTCTCTACGGGCTGGCATTCCTGCAGGGAGATTCGTCCGCTATGACGGAACAGCAACGGTGGTTCAGGGGCAAGCCCGAAGAGAACATCGGACTTTCGCTCGCCTCCGATACGGAGGCGTACTCCGGTCACCTCCTCCTGGCGCGGGAACTGACCCGGCGCTCTGTTGATTCCGCCATTGGTGCCGACAGCAGGGAGACTGGAGGGGTATGGCAGGAGATTGCCGCCCAACGCGAGGCGGTTTTCGGCAACTTCGCGGAAGCAAGGCGTGCGGCAGCCGCGGGCTTAAAGGTCGCGCCCGACAGTTATGAGACGCAGGCAGAAGCCGCTCTCGCTTATGCTTTGGCAGACGATACGGAACGAGCCGACGCGCTGGCCCAGAAATTAAACGAAGATTTCCCGCTGAATACGCAAATGCAATCTCTATGGCTTCCTGCTATTCGGGCCCAAATTGCACTGGACCGGAACAGACCGGAGGCTGCTGTTCGAAGTCTTGAAGCAGCGGTTCCGGTGGAATTCGGGCTGATCCAGTTCGTCGCCAACGTTTCCTGCCTTTACCCGACCTACATTCGCGGCGAGGCGTATCTGGCAGCCGGAAGAGGCGCCGCCGCCACCACCGAGTTTCAGAAAATTCTCGCGCACAGCGGCATTGTCTGGAACTGCTGGACGGGCGCGTTGGCCCATCTGGGCGTGGCGCGGGCGAATGCGTTACAGTCGAAGACTTCCCAAGGTGTGGATGCCGACGCCGCACGCGTCAGGGCACTCGCTGCATACAAGGAATTTCTTACCCTCTGGAAAGACGCCGATCCCGACATTCCCGTACTGAAGCAGGCCAAAGCCGAGTATGCAAAATTGCAGTAGTGCCGTATTGTCGGCAATTCGGACATTACGCTCCCGACCCGGCGAAACTTCCGGATTGCCGGTAATCTATCCGCAAGGTGATCTGAACCCGCTCTATTCTTCCCCTTTCGTCTTCTGAACCCGATCCAGCAGGTCCTCCTCGAATTCGGCATAGGTTTTCGATTCGTCGTATCCATCTCTGACCCGGCGCCAATCGCCATCCGGGTCGATCATTCATGTCCGAGTAACCAGACCTCTGGCGTCCTGATAGGAGAAAGAGGCCAACACCGGGAATGTATATCCCTGCTTTTGCATGAACGGGAGCCCAGCCCCAGGTTGGTCTCCCGTCTCAGGCAGCTTTGACCGCCACCTCTTTGATGAATGCGAGGAGGTCTGAATTGATGACGTCGGCATGAGTCGTCATCATGCCGTGGGGGAAGCCGGGGTAAATTTTCAGCGTGCCATTCTTCAGCAGCCTGGCCTGCAGCAATGAAGCGTCTTTGTAAGGCACAACCTGGTCATCGTCGCCCTGCAACACGAGCGTCGGCACTGAGATCGCCTTTAGATCGTCCGTTTGGTCTGTCTCAGAGAACGCCTTGATGCCTTCGTAGTGAGCCAGCGCGCTGCCCATCATCCCCTGACGCCACCAGTTCTGGATGGTTCCTTGCGATATTTTCGCTCCGGGCCGGTTGAAGCCGTAAAACGGACCCGAAGGAAGATCGAGGAAAAATTGCGCCCGATTCGCAGCCAGCGAACTCCGCCAGCCGTCGAGCACTTCGATTGGAGTGCCACCCGGGTTTTTCTCAGTCTTGAGCATGAGCGGAGGAACAGCGGAGATCAACACGGCTTTGGCTACGCGCCCCTGGGGCTGGCCATACTTCGCGACATAGCGTGCCACCTCGCCGCCCCCGGTCGAATGGCCGATGTGGATCGCATTCCTCAGATCGAGATGCTCGACTACGGCCGAGGCATCGGACGCGTAATGGTCCATGTCATGGCCAACAGCCACTTGCGAGGAGCGCCCATGACCGCGCCGGTCATGGGCGACGACGCGATAGCCATTGGCGAAGAAGAAGAGCATTTGGACGTCCCAGTCGTCGGAGGAAAGAGGCCAGCCGTGGTGAAACACGATGGGCCGAGCCTGCTTCGGACCCCAGTCCTTGTAGAAAATCTCCGCGCCGTCTTTGGTTGTGATTGTCGCCATGGAATTGTCTCCTTCTGTGTTAGTCAGCATTGGCAAGGGAGTCATCGATCCTCGAAAATGCTACTCCCGGCAATGCAGTTCCTGCATGGTCGGCAACTTGGGACTTTGCCATTCTTTCGCCCCAACCAGCCTCGAATGTTCCGGTTTGCCGGTAATAACGGTCGGCAGTCCAGAACTTTCGACCGGTATTTCCGTATTGCCGGTCACACGGCCCGAATGGGCTACTAAGAAAGACTTCGGGCGACCCTGGAGATTCTGCAGCAACGGAAACTCTGCCGCGCGCCTATTGCCGCGGGCACTGAATTTTTGCGTGCGCTGTAACCATGTCCTTAAACGGCAGCGATCCGCTGATCGCTGCGTTTGGATCGGAAGGAGCAAATACGCTTACCGGCAAGACCGGATCAGAATCTGAGCAATGGAACACAAAAGGCTCAGTCGTAAGCGTATATCGCAGATTTCCGGGTGGGGGCGGCGCAAACAGTCCAATCCCCCAGCTGACCGCCAGTGGCGTGACCTTCGTTGGTGGCGCCGAGAACGTGCCACTCGCGGTGAACTGCACCTGCTCGCCGTTCGTTGTCTGGCTGATTGCGATGGACTGTAGCTGACGGCCATCACCGCTGCTGCAGCCCCTGATCAAAGCAGCCGCAAATAATGCAGGCAGAATGAGAACCAGGACCCGACTCATAGCGTCTTTCCCCTGATCATCATAATCCTGCGAACCGGACAGCCCAGCTCGCCCAGGCAAACTTTCGAATCCGAAGTGTCCGGCCCAGACCACCTCATCGCTGTCGGCGATAGGATGGCTGGGATGCCGGTGATACACCCGTAAGCCTGATTTGAGGTACGCTTTCTCCCATCATGGCCTCTCGCGATGACTTGAAAACGCTCATCGACCAAATGCCCGAAGAACAACTCGATTTGGCTCGAATGAGCCTCGAAAGCATCCTGCATCCTCCTGCTCTGAATCCGATGGTCGAGAAGATGATGCGACGTTCAGAAGAGCTTCGAAGCCAGTTGCCGGAACGATTGAAACAGTTGCAGGCAGGAAACCCACCGGGTTCAATCCGCGGATTCCTGGGAGGTGGTGGTTTCGGGTCGGGACCGCTCCCACGTAAGGGAAATGGCGAACATGCCCTTTCCTGGCAAGAGGGTCGTGCCCACATTCGGCACAGGCTGGTATTGCATGAAGACCATGAGATGGATTTTGTCGAGCGGCTAGAACTGGCGGAGGACGAGAAGACCCTGATCTATGAACAGGAAATCTACGCGGGAGGGCGCTCCGTCAGGAGAAGAGAGGAGTTTCCGGTGATGAGCCACGAGCGGCCCTGACTCGGTATGCTGTTTCACGGATCTTTGTCGTAAAGTCGCCAATACGGAACTTTGCCATCCTTTCGCCTCAACCAGCGCTCGAATGTTCCGTGTTGCCGGTGACACGCCCCCATTTCCACGGAAGGCCCTTCCAGCGCGGTGTCGTGATACGGATGTCGCCGATGCACTCGGTGAGGGAACCGCAAACTCTCATTGGCCATTCTTTGTCATCCGGTCGCCCTCTGCGTCCGCTTCTTTCCGGCAGACGTAGGCTCCTTCCTTGGTCCTCCCATACCACCGCTCTCCTTTGAGGTGATAGACCCCGGTCTTTGTGTTCACCCAGACAACTGTGTCATTCGGACAATGCTGCTGGGCCTGTTGCTCTGTATGAAAACGCGGTGCCGACGGGGCATTTGCGTAGCCGGGGAACGCGGTTGAGAGAAGGATGGTGGCGGCTAACAACAGCGTTCTTAATGAAAGCATCATTGACCCCTCCAATCGGGTGCGGGGTCCACTATAGAGCATCCGCCAAAATCGGCAACCGTTGCTTCCCGTCAAATGTTCTGAATTGCCGGCAATACGTCAGGAACGGCCCGTCGGCGATCCTGACAATGCAACGGCTTTCTGATTTACTTCCCTATTCCATTCGTCCGCCTGCTCGGCCCACCGGGCACGGAGCCCTCGCTGTGCGCGGTCTTTAGGTTTCCGAGCGGATTGTCGGCAGTCCAGAACTTTCGACCATTATTTCCGGTTTGTTTGAATGCTAAGTCGAGGACGGCCGGCAGGGTGTGGTTGACGAAGTGGGTCGCAGAAAGCGCAAGGCGAGGTCGCGCGTGGGAGGATCGTCCGAGGGCGATGGGTCACAACCACGACGTTACCGCTATGGGTTCCCGCGGCCCGTCGAATCGATTGGAAACAGGATTCTCCTTGACAAATCGCACTTTCGAAAATTACTGTTCAGTTGTTTAGGTCATCGCTTCTATAACCTTTCATCCATATTTAGTTCACATTCAGGAAAGCGTACCTCCATTCGCGCTCGAAGCCGTTGCGCATCCCCAGGCGCACCGAAAATGGCTGCCGCCTTTCCCCAGGTGCGGCAGCGCAAAAAAGATCACTCAACTCCGATTGCTGCGCTCCGTTCCCCTCGGAAATCTGTGATCGGCTTCCCGCTGCGAGGTCTTGAGGATGTCGTACCGTGAGCAGTGTGCCCTGGTGGCGCGGGTTGAACGGCGCCGCTTCCGCTCATTTTCTGCCCTTACCCCGCGGCATCCGCTGCGGCTGCGGCGGCTCCTGCCTCGCCTTCTCTTCCTCGGCATTGCTTCCTGCGTGACCCTCGCGTCCGCCCTGGGCCAAACCTGTCCCGCGACCATGTTTCCCGCTACCGGCAATGGCGAAACCATGGCGACCTTCACCAGCACCGGCGGCATTTCGGTTACTGGCAACGGTTCGACGACGAACTACAGCAGCAGCTCAACCATCACTCCGTCAGGAATCCCCGCCGGAGCCACGGTCACGAGGGTCGCTCTGGCGCTGAACTGCCTGAATGGGAGTGGCGGCTACGGCTTGAACGACTTTGTGTTCCTTCTGGCCGGTCCAGGTTCCAGCCCCCCGGCCCTTGATTTTCTTGACGACGCCTGTGCGACGGCGTCCAACGTAACGTTTACTTTTGACGGCACCGCGAGCGGGCAGCCTGCGAACGAAGGATCCACGGGCACGACCTGCAGCTATACCAGCGGCGCTGCCGCCGCGTACCTGCCGTTCAACGAATATAGCGACGTGCCGTTTCCCGGCTATTCTGGCACCGTCACGCAGTCGCCTCCCCTCAGCACCGGATCCTTCGGCATCTTTGCGGGTCTTTCCGGCTCGGCGGCCGATTCTGCGTGGACCCTTTATGTTGCCGACGAAAACCCGGGTGACAGCGGGGCTACGGCTTCCATCAATAACTGGACGCTGGCGATTTACTACAGCGAGAGCGAAGCCTCGACAACTACAGTCCTTAGCTCCAGCGCCCAGGACGTATTCACCAGCGGGGCGAACAGCTCGATCACGCTGACCGCGACGGTCACCAGCTCTGGAGGTACGCCGGAGGGCTCGGTCACCTTCGCGGATGGAAGCACCACTCTCAGCGGGTGTGGCGCCCAGCTCCTTTCCGATGAAGCCGCGACCTGCACTACTACGTTAACCACGGAGGGAATCCACTCCCTCACGGCCACCTACAATGGCGAGACCGGATTCGCCGGCAGTAACAACGACATAGACCCAGTCAAGGTGACCGCCTATAACCACACCACGCAAAGCGGCAATCAGTATTGCAACGACGGAACGGTAACGGCCACCGGCGACAACGGCATCGTCACCACGCCTTTGCCGTCTTATGTCTTCATCGGTTCGCCCGACACCACGACGGCGCCGACGGGCGGGGGCGTGATCGATACGGTCACGCTGGAACTGAAATCGCTGAGCACGGGGAGCGAGGCCGGCGAAGAGCAGCAGAACTTCCTGCTGGTGGGACCGACCGGGGGCACGCTGCTGTTTGCCGCCAATGGCGGTACGGAAACGGTTTCGCAATCAGTGAGTGACCTGATTTTTGAAGACAGCGGCTCAACCCTGCCCTACGATACCGCGCTCGCCAGCAACTCTACCTACACGCCGTTCAGTTACTTCAACGAGGAGGGAGAAGCCGAAACCGGGACCGCGGCGTTCCCGACCGGCACACCCTCTTTTACGGCGAGCAACGAAGCAGCCCCCACCGGCGCGGCGACCTTCAGCAACGTCTACACGGGATCGTCGGCGAGCGGCGCCTGGCACTTGTACTACGGGAGCACGGGCAACGGCAGCTCGACGGTGGGGGGCTGGTGCCTCGACTTCACCATGACGGGCGGCGCGGGCACAACGACTTCCGTTACCTCGAGCGCGCCCACCCAGGTCACGAGCACAGGGTTTAATGTAACGGCTACTGTTACCGATACGGGGAACCCGGGAACACAGGTCAATGCCGGGGCGGTTGCCTTCAGCGCAGTCTCCTCAGCGGGGACGGTATCTCTGGGGACGGTGAACGTCTCCGGGGGCAGCGCGCAGCTTTCTGTGCCTGCCAATACGCTCGCCGAGAGCACGTACGATATCGTTGCGTCGTTTTCCGACACCACCAACACCTACGGGCCGAGCCATGGGCAGATCGCGCAGAGGATCAACAATCCCCCGCCCACGGCGACCACCTCCTCGAACACCTACACCTACTGCAGTACGACACCGATCCTGGTGCCCTACAATGCCCCCGCTTCTCTCACGGCCGGCACGGCCGCGCCTTATCCATCGAACATCACCGTGGCTAACCTGCCCGGCACGGTGGATTCGATCGCGGTCGAGCTGAACTACGCCTCAGGCTTCCAGGATATCGACGACATCGCAGCACTGCTGACGTCGCCGTCGGGAGCCAACCTCGACTTCTTTTCCAACGTGGGCGGATTCGGCACGGCATCCAGCGCCGTCTACTACGTGGTCAGCGACGATGCGACGAATTCTGCGATCGGTCAAACCAGCTCCAGCTATATCGCGCCAGCCGGCTCTTATCCGCCGGAAAGCTACGGGCTGACCGGCAACGGCGCAAGCGATACCTTCCCCGCCTGCCAGCAACTGATCTCGGACTGCCAGACGGATTCGGTGGGCCCGCCGGCGCCCACCTCCGGTTACAACTACGCCCCGAACCAAGGCAGCTCCACGTTCTCCTCGGTTCTTGGCACTGGCTTTAGCGGCAACGGCACATGGAGCCTGTATCTCGAAACGGATGTGGCCGACTTCGGCGGCCTGCTCGGATCGACCTCGCCGGCCACCCCCAGCTGGTGCATGCAGTTCACCGAGAATCCGCCCACCGTCGCCGTGAACACCTCCCACAGCGGCACCGGCGGCGGCGGCGACTTCGTGCAGAGTGAGCAGAACGCGCAGATTACGGTCAGCATCACCAATGACGGCCCCGGCTCGACCAGCGACCCCACTGGCAGTGACCCGCTGACCGTGACCGATACGCTCAACTCGGCTCTCACCTTCGTGAGCGGCTCCGGGTCGGGCTGGAGCTGCTCGGCCAGCGGCCAGATCGTGACCTGCATCAACGACAACAGTATTGCTGATGGCAGCGCTTATCCCGAGCTGACCATCGACGTGGACGTGAGCAGCGCCGCCCCCGCATCCATCACCAACAGCGCCACGGTGAGCGGCGCGGGTGTCGTTTCCACTTCTTCGGGTACCGACACGATCACCATTACGACGGCGCCTGTGCTGTCGCTGACGAAGTCGCACACGGGGAACTTCACGCAGGGGGCGACGGCGGTATGGAACATTGAAGTCAGTAACACAGCAGCGAACGGCTCGACGGGAACCAACACAATCAACGTTGCCGACACGTTGCCCGGCGGTTACACGCTGGCGTCCTACACCTCGACGGGGAATGCGTGGACCTGCGCCGGCTCGGGTACGTCGGTGGCCTGCAGCTCGACCGCAGGCATCGCCGCCGGGAGCAGTTCGACGATTACGCTGACGGTGAACGTGCCAGCGGCCTCGCCGACTTCGGTGAGCAACACGGCGAGCGCTTGGGGCGGCGGGGACACGGTGCACACCAGCGCCGGCACGGCGGCGAGCAGCAACACCGACACCGTGACGGTGATGCAGGTACCGGCGACGATCAGCATCAACGGCAACCAGACGCAGTCGGCGAACACGGGCACGGCCTTTGGCAGCCTGGCGGTCACCGTGGACGACGCAAACAGTGTGGTGATCCCGAACTACTCATCGGTGACGTTTACGGCTGTGCCGGTGGGCGGAGCCAGCGGGACGTTCTCGAATGGCACGGGGACCATCACCAT
>JASHPM010000081.1 GCA_030038115.1 Acidobacteriaceae bacterium
CAACCCAGGTCCACTCGTTCGTTTGAGCACGAGCCGCTGAAGACAGCAATCCCCATGCCAGCACAAGAAGAAAACCAAGTCCAGGTTTTCTGGAAAACGCAAGTAACGTTGAAAGGAGTGATTCTGAGTTTCTCGGATAGATAGTGAGCGCCTGAGCAGACTGCGGGCAACGCTTATTCATACCTTTCACCACAAACGCACCTCATCCGGGCACGGCAATGACCTCCTGTGATCGAAGGCATACAAAGCAGCCAGAAACCGGCTAGTCTGGAAGGCGCGATGATGCCCCATTCTATCCCGTGAACACAATTCAGCGATTTGCAACTTCGGTTGCACAGCCTTTCAGAGTGATTTCCCTCCGATTACGGTCGGGGGAGGCAGGCCGGAGGATCGGATTCTGTCTAAGACAACGGGTGCAGCACGCTTCGCAGCGCGGTCACTTTCCTCACAAATACGGAACGTCCCGCCCCAAAACTGCGTAAACTAACCCGAGAGTCCGGCAATGTGTATCCTGCACGGATCCCCAGGTTAAGGAAAAACCGCGGACATGGGATTTGCGGAAGCCATCAGAGTTGCGCTCCAGTCGCTCTGGGCGAACAAGCTGCGCACGGTGCTCACGCTCATCGGCGTGGTCATCGGCGTGGCATCGGTCATCGCCATCATCACGCTCGTCAATGGCGCCAACCGCTTCGTGGCCACCAAAATCTCCGGCTACGGCTCCGATGTGCTGACCGTGACCCAGATGCCGTCGATTATTCAGACCGCCGAGGAATATCTCCGCGACCAGAAGCGCAAGAACATCGAGTTTTCCGACTACCAGTACATCGGTGAGACCTGCACACGTTGCCAGATGGTCGGCGCGCAGCTTTCCTCGTCCGGCAAAGTCGTCAACGGCAAGCAGTCGTCCGACAATACCTCCATTAACGGCTGGACCTCCGGCATGGCGGAGATGAGCAACATCAAAGTGGCCGAGGGGCGCGAGCTGACCCCCATGGACGATCAGGAGGGCACCCACGACGTGGTGGTGGGGGCCGACATCGTGGACAATCTGCTGCCCAATGGCGATCCCATCGGCCAGGAAATCCGCGTCGACGGTGAGGTGTACACCATTGTCGGCGTGGCCGAGCGCCAAGGCACCACCCTGGGCCGCAGCCGCGACAACTTCGTCAACATGCCGCTGAGCACCTACATGCACACCCACGGTGAGCACCAGAGCGTCACCATCTTCGCCAAAGCCGGTACCGCGCCCGACGCCCTGGACAACGCCGTCGACGAAGTGCGCTCGCTGATGCGTATCCGCCGTCACGATCGCCCTGGAGAAGAAGATTCTTTCTCCGTCCAGACCAATGAGACTTTCGCGAGTCTCTGGAAGCAGCTCACCGAGACGTTTGCCATCGTCGTTGTCGGCATCGCCTCCATTTCCCTTGTTGTGGGCGGCGTCGTGATCATGAACATCATGCTGGTGTCGGTCACCGAGCGCACGCGCGAGATCGGCATTCGCAAGGCCCTCGGCGCGAAACGCCAGGACGTGATGCTTCAGTTCCTCATCGAATCGGCCACTATGGCTCTGGCGGGGGGAATCTTTGGCGTCATCCTCGGCGTCGGTGTCGCGGAAATCGTCACCACCATCGTCGGCTGGCCGTCCTCCGTGGCGATATGGTCTGTGGTGCTGGGTTTATCCGTCGCCACCAGCGTGGGCATATTCTTCGGCGTCTATCCCGCCCACAAAGCCGCGCAACTCGATCCCATCGTCGCCCTGCGTGCGGAGCTATAGCGTATGAAATTCACCGACTCTCGCGAATCGATCCGTATGGCCGTGGAAACGCTGCGGGCCAACAAGCTGCGTTCCGGCCTCACGATCCTCGGCATCGTCATTGGCGTGGCCACGGTGATCACCATTTCATCGCTGATCAACGGCGTGAACAACCGCGTCGAATCCTTCGTCAGCTCGCTGGGCACCAATGTCTTCTGGGTCTTCCACATGCCCGTCATCAATGTGCGCCCCACTGCGGAAATGCTCGCTCGCAAGCGGCTCACGCTCGACGATCTCGATGCCCTGTCGAAACTGCCCCACGTGGTTGCGGTGAGCGGCGGCATCCAGTACGCCAACTGGCAAATCGGCGTGGGCAGCGTGGCCGTCAGTTACAACGGCAAGAAGATTCAGAACACCATCCTTGAGGGCGACACCCCCGACGTGGTGAAGACCTACGACCTCAACATTATCCAGGGCCGTGTCTTCAATGCCTCCGATCAGTACCGCAGCGCTAATGTGGTCGACCTGGGCTACGACGCCGCCGACGACCTGTTCCAGGGCCAGGATCCCATCGGCAAACAGGTGGTCATCAACGGCGACGTCTTCACCGTCATCGGCGTCCTCGACAAGCAGAAGCAGCCCTTCGGCACCGGCAAAAACGCCAACGACAACGCCGCCTTTATGCCGCTGAGCACCTTCCACAAGATCCACCCTGAGCTGAAAGACCTGTGGATCAGCGTGAAGTACGACGACGCGAAGAACGCACACATCGTGGAAGAGGAGATGCGCATGCTGCTGCGCGAGCGCCGCCGCGTTCGTGTCGAAAAGGACGATGACTTCTCCATCTTCAGTCCGGATTCGCTCACCCGGCTGTGGGATCAGCTCACGGTTGGCCTGGTCATCTTTATGTTCGCTGTCTCCAGCGTCGGCCTGCTGGTCGGCGGCGTGGGCGTCATGAACATCATGCTGGTCTCGGTCACCGAGCGCACCCGCGAAATCGGCGTGCGCAAAGCCATCGGAGCGACGAGGCGAAACGTGCTGGTTCAGTTCACGTTCGAAGCGATGGCCCTGTGCGCCCTGGGCGGCGTGATTGGCATCCTGCTGGGCGCGCTTATCACCCTGGCCATCCGCTACGGCATCACTTTTCCGGCGACCATGTCGACCATGTGGACGGTGATCGCCTTCGTCGTTTCCTGCGGCATCGGTTTGGTCTTCGGCATTTATCCGGCGTGGAAGGCCGCGACCCTCGACCCCATCGAGGCGCTGCGTTACGAATAAACCCATTCCGGCAGCGGTTCATCACAAGAGGTGAACCGCCCGCCCGAAACCTGCGTAAACTAAGCCCAGAACCAGCAGACCAGCTGTGCGCCGGCGGGTCCGGCAAGGGGTTGTCCTCCAGCATGGGATTTGCCGAAGCCATCAGCGTCGCGCTCCAGTCTCTTTGGGCCAATAAGATGCGGACCATTCTGACCATCATCGGAGTGGTCATCGGCGTCGCCTCCGTCATCGCCGTCATCACCCTCTCCAACGGCGCCAAGATGTTCGTGGTGAAAAAAATCGCCAACCACGGCTCCGACACCCTAACCCTCCAGCGCCTGAACCCCGTCATCTTCAGCGGCGACGAGTACGTGAAGGAAACCAAGCGTAAGAACATCGTCTACGACGACTTCCTTTACCTGCAGCGTACCTGTACCCGCTGTGTTTCCATCGGCGCCTCGCTCAGTTCGTCCGGAACCGTCGTCAACGGCAAGCAGTCCACCACCAACACGTCGATATCCGGCTGGACATCCAGCATGTTCGAAATCAACAATCTGAATGTGGTCGAGGGGCGCGCCCTCACGCCCATGGACGACCGAATGGGCACCCACAGCATCGTCGTCGGCTACGACATTGTCGATAATCTGTTGCCCAATCAGGACCCTGTGGGCAGCGAACTCCGCGTTGACGGGGAAATCTATACCGTGGTCGGCGTCGGCGAGCGCAAAGGCGAGATCTTCGGCCAGAGCGAAGACAACTACGTTGACATGCCGCTCAGCACCTATCTCCACACCCATGGCGAGCACCAGAGCCTCAGCATCTCCGCCAAAGCCGGCATGGCTCCTGGCGCCCTGGATAACCTCATCGACGAAGTCCGAGCCCTCATGCGTTCCCGCCGCCACGATGCTGTGGGCGCCGACGATGACTTCGCCATCCTCACCAATGACACCTTCATCAGCCTGTTCAACCAGATCACGGGCATGTTCGCGGGAATCATCATCGGCATCGCCGCCATCTCCCTGGTGGTTGGCGGCGTAGTCATTATGAACATCATGCTGGTCTCGGTCACCGAACGCACGCGCGAGATCGGCATCCGTAAGGCCCTTGGCGCCAAACGCCGCGACGTCATGCTCCAGTTCCTCATTGAATCGGCCAGCATGGCTCTGCTGGGCGGTTTCTTCGGCGTCCTGCTCGGCGTCGCCGTCGCCGAAACCGTCACCACCGTCGTCGGCTTCCCCTCGGCCGTCGCCGTCTGGGCCGTTTTCCTGGGACTCTTTGTCGCCACCAGCGTCGGCGTCTTTTTCGGCGTCTATCCGGCTCACAAAGCCGCCATCCTCGATCCCATTGTTGCCCTGCGGGCGGAGCTATAACCCATGGCCCTCAGCGATTCTCGCGAATCGGTCCGCATGGCCACGGAAACGCTGCGTTCCAACAAGCTGCGCTCCGGCCTCACCATCCTCGGCATTGTCATCGGTGTGGCTACCGTCATCACCATCTCCTCGCTCATCAACGGAGTCAACAACCGCGTTGCCGACATTGCCAGCCAGTTTGGCACCAACGTCCTGTGGGTCTTCCGCTGGGATTTCATCGGCATCCGGCCCACCGCCGAAATGCTGGCCCGCAAACAGCTCACTCTGGACGATGCGGAAGCCATCGAGAAACTCCCGCACGTAGCCGCCGTGGATGCCGCGCGCCAGTACAACAACTGGCAGCTGGGCGTGGGCTATGTTGCTGTCCGGTACAAGGACAAGAAGATTCAGAACACGATTCTCAACGGCAGCATGCCCACCTTTGCCACGGTCAGCAATCTGAGTTTCGCTGAAGGACGTCCGTTTACCGAGGACGAGGAGTTTCGGGCTGCGAACGTAACCATTCTTGGGCATGATACGGCTGAGAAGCTCTTCGGCACGGAAGACCCGATCGGCAAAGAAATCGTCGTGGAGGGCGATGTCTTTACCGTTATCGGGGTGCTCGACAAATACAAGCAGTTGTTCGGCGGCGGCAGCAATCCCAACGACAACGTGGCCATCTTCCCGCTGACCACATTCCACAAAATCCATCCGGAGATCGAAGACACCATCATCTCCATCAAGTATGACGACGCGAAAAACAAATCCCTGGTCACCGAGGAAATCCGGACCCTGCTCCGCGAGCGGCGCCGCGTCCGCGTGGAAAAAGACGACGACTTCGCCATCTTCGGTCCCGATGACATCCTCTCCTTCTGGTCGCAGATCACCTCCGGGCTCGTTATCTTCATGTTTGCTGTCTCCAGTGTCGGACTCCTCGTGGGCGGCGTCGGCGTGATGAACATCATGCTGGTCTCGGTCACCGAGCGTACCCGCGAGATCGGCGTGCGCAAGGCCATCGGCGCCACCAGGAGGAACGTTCTCGTTCAGTTCACGTTTGAAGCTATGGCTCTCTGCGCTCTGGGCGGCCTTTTGGGCATCCTTCTCGGCACCCTCCTCACCCTTGCCATTCGCTATGGCTTCACTTTCCCGGCCAGCCTGTCGAGCTTCTGGACCGTCACCGGCTTCGTGGTTTCCTGCATCATCGGCCTGGTCTTCGGCATTTATCCGGCCTGGAAAGCCGCCACCCTCGACCCCATTGAGGCGCTGCGGTACGAGTGAGAGCCGGGAGCTGGGAGCTGGGAGGCGGGAGCTGGGAGCCGGGCGCCGCACGTGACGAAAGTGCGCTGCGGCTCTTTCGTGCTCTTGCCCTTGCGTTCGCCTCGTCGTCCCATAGAAATCGAGATGGAAAATCGGCATTTTCGCGACCTGCAGATCTGGCAGCGGCCCATGGCATTAGCACGCATGGTATACGCGGCGACAGAGGGTTTTCCCAGGAGAGAGGCCTTCGGGCTAACGAGCCAGATTCGCCGTGCAGCAGTATCTGTTCCGAGCAATATCGCCGAAGGCAGAGGACGGACTTCTGATAAAAACTTCGCTCTGTTTCTTACGCAGGCACGGGGCTCGCTTTACGAGCTGGAGACGCAGGCGGAACTGGCGGGCGATCTGGGATTTGCGACCAAGGATGAGGCCTCTGCAATCATTGCCGAGGCGGCCGAGATATCACGCATGATTCATGGGTTGTTAGCGAAACTTCACCGGAGCGCATAGGTCGCTTTCCGCTCCTCGCTCTCCGCTCCAGGCTCCCAGCTCCCCGCTCCCGGCTTCCCGCCTCCGGCTCCCAGCCCGCCCCTGGGGTATCATGAAACAAGGGTAGTACCGCTCCCAGGAACATATGTCCAGAAGCTTCAATCACACTGTCCTTGCCGTCTCCATCGCCATCATCCTTGTTGTGCTCTTCGGCGGCTTCGGCCCTGCCGGTGTCAACGCCAGCCAGAGCGACGGCGCCTACCGGCAGATGGGCGTCTACGAGGAAGTGCTCCATAAGATTCAGACCGACTACGTCACCGACCCCAACATCCAGAATGTGACTACCGGCGCTCTGCACGGGCTGCTCGAATCGCTGGATCCCGATTCCAGCTATCTGACCCAGTCCGAGTACGCCAACTATCTCGAGCACCAGCATGAAGGCGTAGCACAGGTGGGGATGGAAGTTTCCAAGCGCTACGGGTACGGCAGCGTCATCACCGTCATCCCCGGCAGTCCCGCGGAAAAGGCGCACATCGAGGATGGCGATCTGATCGAGTCCGTTGGCGGCCACTCCACGCGCGAAATGTCGGTGGCCATGCTTCGCCTGCTGCTGGAAGGGAAACCCGGAACCAGCGTGACCTTCGAGCTGGTGCGGCACCTGAAGCCGGAACCGGACGAAATTACTCTTACCCGCGCAGCGGTGACTCCGCCCGCGCTTTTTCAGCAGCAGTACGAGAACTCCAGCATCCTCTATCTCAAGCCGGTGGTCCTTACCCGCGAGCGCGTGGACGAAATCATCGCTCGCCTGCACGAGATGCCGAAGGACGGCAACCGCAAAGTGCTGCTGGATCTGCGTGACGTCGCCGAGGGCGATGCGCAGCAGGGAATTCGCCTGGCCAACGCCTTTCTGCAGTCGGGAACCATCGCGTCTCTGCAGGGCCAGACTGTCCCTACCCAGACCTTCACCGCTGACAACTCGAAATTCGTGACCGCCGCGCCTCTGGTGGTGCTGGTTAACCACGGAACCGCCGGCGCGGCCGAACTGGTGGCCGCGGCAATTCTCGACGACAAGCGCGGCGATCTGGTGGGGGACCGCACCTTTGGCGAAGGCGCCGAGCAGAAGACCTTCACGCTGCCCGATGGCTCCGCCCTGATGCTGACCGTCGCCAAGTACGAGTCGCCCTCGGGCAAAAAAATCGAGGACGTCGCCGTCACTCCCAATATTGCCGTGAACGAAAGCGCCGAGGAACTCCCGGAGACGGAGAATAATCCGCAGGAACCGCGTTCCGACGACCAGCTCAACAAAGCTCTGCAGGTTCTGAAGCAAAAGAGCGCGTAAGCGGCAACGAACAGACCTTTTTCGCGAATGGTGGCCAGCCGCAGCCGGGATCCCGGCCGTCCGGAACCTGGCGCAATTGATCCATCCAGCGATGGCCCGCGCCGAACTCTTTCCTCCCAGGTCTCAGCATTTGTGAAAATAGAATGGTCCGTTGAACCTGATCACTCCATCCGACTGGGATAACGATCCCGATCCGCCGCGCCGCCGAACCCGCCGGTCCGACTCGGATTTTCAGCCTCCGGTGGGGCACCGCAAGATCGCCGGCGGCCTGGCCCTGGCGCTTCTTGTGGTGGCGGCCGGCGCGGCAGGATGCCTCACCGGACTCACCCTGGTTTACTCCGTCGATCTCCCCCAGGTCGATGAGCTGGAGCATTATCGGCCCAGCACCACCACCGAGCTTTACGACGTTCACGGCCGCAGCTTTGGCTCCTTTGCGCTGGAACGGCGGGTGGTGGTGAACTACAACGACTTCGCTCCCGTGCTCCGCCAGGCGGTCATCTCCACCGAAGATCGCGATTTTGAGAGCCACT
Organism: Acidobacteriaceae bacterium; assembly: GCA_030038115.1. GTDB lineage: Bacteria > Acidobacteriota > Terriglobia > Terriglobales > Acidobacteriaceae > Palsa-343. The sequence continues at coordinate 7,975 of JASHPM010000081.1, forward strand.
GGGGCATCAACCTGTTCCGCGTCGCCGGCGCTGCCTGGCACGACCTTTTCTCCAAAGGGCGCGCCCAGGGCGCTTCCACGCTCACCATGCAGCTGGCGCGCAATCTTTTCCTTTCCAACGAGCGCACCGCCTCGCGCAAGCTGCAGGAGGTGGTTCTTTCGCTGCAGTTCGAACACACCTTCACGAAGGAGCAGATTTTCACCCTCTACGGCAATCAGATTTACCTTGGCAGCGGCGTCTACGGGTTCGAGGCCGGTGCGGAGTACTACTTCTCGAAGCGGGCAAGCGAACTCACCCTCCCTGAAGCCGCGCTGCTGGCCGGACT